>JAEOTN010000278.1 GCA_016839865.1 Promethearchaeota archaeon
AAAATTAGAAATTCGTCTGATACTTCATATTTCATGGAATAAAATCCATGTACAGTTAGTCCTAATACTAGTCCCAGGAGTAGCATTAAAGCTCCCATTAATCCGATAAACCAAGGATCGCTAAAGACTCCCAATAATGCTAATGGGACACAAAAAATCAGAAGCGTTCCAACTAGAAAGCCAATGGACCAAATTCCTCCATTGGATTTCTTTGGTAAGAAATTAGTTGTAGACATATGTTCATTCAAAGACTGTCATGATAAATTTATGAAGGGAGGTTTTTGAAACTAGGGAAATTCGATTTGAATCGCGAATTTTTTATGAAACGTGTATCTATGTTAGGATATGGTACTTGAGCACCTTGAGCCATCCCACGTATGGAAAATTTTTGAGGATGTTTTAGCTGCAACACCTAGATCTTCAAAGAAAGAAGAGAAAATTCGTAAAGCAATTAAAAAATGGATTTCAACAAAAAAAAAGAAAGGATTTAATCTCACACTAACAGAAGATGCAATTGGAAATATATGTGTCAAAAGTCCTGCTACTCCTGGTATGGAGAAGATTCCTCCTATCATTCTACAAGCACATATAGATATGGTGTGTGAAACAGATAAAAAGGGAGGATTTGATTTTGATAAAAATCCGATTTCTGTTCGAATTCAAGATAATAATGAGTGGGTGGATGCGGATGGAACAACTTTAGGTGCAGATAATGGTATTGGTGTCGCACTTAGTCTTGGATTATTAGTTGATAAGGATGTTAAACATGGACCTCTTGAAGTGTTATTAACTGTAGATGAAGAAACGGGTTTGACGGGTGCTTTCGAACTTGATATTTCAATACATAAGCTCAAAGGAAAACATCTGATAAATGTAGACTCAGAAGAAGTTGGAGCAATAACTATAGGATCTTCTGGGGGAGGAGATTCGCATTTCACTAGAAAGCTGCGTCGAACAAAACCAAAACCTGACGTTGATAAGGTATTTTTCGAGTTAGAGATTACCGGATTAAGAGGAGGGCATTCTGGGGGGGATATTCATCTAAATCGTGGCAGTGCCCATAAAATAGTTGCAAAAGTCTTTACTGAAATGCTCGAACAGGTGAAAATCAATTTGTGTTCGTGGAATGGAGGATCAAAACATAATGCAATTTCACGAGAAAGTATCATTGTATTTGCAGTAAACTCAAATGACACAAAGATTGTAGAAAAAATTCTCAATGATCAGAAAGTAAATCTGAAAAATTACTTTAGCACAATTGCGTATCGGAATCAAGAAGCAATTGAACCGAATTTTGAAATGAAGTGGAAAAAAGTGAAGATGGCTCCATATATTTCATATTCCATCACCGAGGATATCATAGCTACTGCAAATATCGTACACAATGGAGTCATTGAGCGTTCACCTTCAATGAAAAAATTGACTCAAACTTCTAATAACTTTGCAATTGTAAAAACGACAGAGAACTCTATGGAGTTTGTTTTTTCGACACGAAGTAGTGTAGATTCGGATCTTAAGAATTATCGATCTGCATTAAAAAGCATTGGGAAATATGGAGGATGGAAGGTAGAACTAGAACCCTCATATCCAGGATGGATTCCTGACCCAACTGGCAAATTCCTTCAATTCATAAAGAAACAATACGAGCAACTTTTAGAAGAAGAAGTAAAACTTAAAGCTGTACATGGTGGATTGGAGACAGGTCTTATTGGTGCAATGATTCCCGGCATCCAAATGGTCTCGATTGGGCCAAGAATCAAGAATGCTCATACTCCTGATGAAAAATTGAATATTGAAGATGTTGGAGTTCTTTACGAGTTATTAAAGAGAATTTTGAAGAATTTCAAATGAGATTTCGAGTATAAGCATCCTCGTCAGGAATAAATGACATGAGCATTAAATCATCTCTATGATGCCAACCGAGTTTATTATAAAATTCTTGAACCTTTTTATTTCGTTTTTCAATCAAAACATGAATCTTTAAGATACCGATATGTTTGTATACTTCATGTAACTCCATCATTAGCCGTTTTCCATATCCATTAGAACGATATTGAGGATCTACTGCTAGATGATACACATATCCACGAAATCCATCATGCATCCCCATAACACAGGCAATTACTTTATTCTTGATCAATCCAACTAAAAATGTTTCAGGATTTCGTTTTGCAACCCTAACGATACGTTCTTTTGTATCAGAGGAACCCATGGTTAAATTTCCTAATTTCCAAAGTTCGAACACTTGATCATACATCTCAATTGAAAATTTCTTTATTATAAATTCCTGAGAGCTCATTTGAGAGAGATATGACAGTATTCTATTCAAAATTATGGGTAAAAATAGAGATTACCAAATCCCGGGAATTAGACGAAATCTGGTTTTTTGGACGTATTCAGGGTAACCGACAAGTTCTGTGTGAAGCATTCTGTCTTCAAATACCGTTCGGGTAATTAATAAAGCCGCTGAAAGTACTGCAGGTATTAATGCAAAGTAAGAACCCATTAAAAATGGAGTGCATAGAATAAGTACAATAAATGCACTATACATAGGATGACGCACAACACGATAAGGTCCTGTTGTAATGACTTTATGTTCTCCTTCTTTTTGGATTTCAACTACTCTTGCTAAGTAAGTATTATGTTTCATCACAAAGAAGATGATCAGCAGAGAAAGTGCGACTCCAACCACACCAATTAATTCTACCCACCATCTGATATTCGTCCAAGATAGGGTTGTAGAGGTATTTGGAGACCATCCAAATTGAAAATCAAATCCAGGTAAGATCCATATAAGTGGCATTGTGATAAATAGGCCATACATGATGTATCTATCCCATTTTTGTGATGGTAGTTTGTAGGTCATTCTTTTTTTTAGCAACTCCACATCATTTTTTAGCAAATATGAGGTAACTCCTATCATATATATTAAGAATAAGCCAATCCAAACCCATCCTTCAGCCCATCTAATTGTCCAGGCAGGAAGAAATATGATAGGTATCTGAATGAGTATCCCAAAAATGAATTTCAGAACAAATCCGACTTTTTCTTTGAAGCCTTGTTTTTCTTTCATACAAATTAATGCAAACTCGAACCTTTTTATATTAATTGATAGAATATAGGGATATTCAATTTGTAAGAGATCGGAGTTTAAGAAAATGAAACGATATGCTTCAATAGATTTTATGCGTGGAATAGCCATTTTGATGATGATAATTCTCCACACAATAAGTAGTGTTCTGGATGTTGATAATTTAGTAGGAAGAATTAACGAAGTTCCTTTCATTAATATAATCGCGTTGGTAGTTTTACCTTTCCTTGGCGGATTAGCAGGATTATTTTTGTTTGTATCAGCAATTGCTAATATGATCAGTATGCAAAAACAATTGATGAAAGGTAGATCAGCCGGAAAGCTTGCATTGAGACAAGTAATAACTGGTATAATTATTTATATTTTTGCAGCTTTAACAGAAAGCACCATTGGGTATTGGGGTGCATTTGGACAAGTTGTAAGACAGCTTGATGGTCCGTTATCTTGGAATTGGGATGTAGTCTTCACAAGATGGGGAACATTTGAAGCAATTCACACTATCGCATGGTGTGTAATTATTAATGGAGCTATTCATGGACTGCTCTCAATAAATGGTGGATGGAAAAAACCAAAAAGACAGATGTTAATTTATGCAATACTTGCTGTTGTTGTAGTTGTAGCTACGAAATTTGTGTGGACTGGGATTGCTAATTTTTACCCGGGATTCCCGTGGGGGACAATTACTGGGAAAAATTGGGTTGAATATGACATATTTCAACCACACCTATTTCAAAATAGCTTTATTGAAGTGGTGAAAGGATGGTTTTTTGGATTACTTTCCGCCCCAATGGAACCTCTGTTTCCTTATTTAGCAATCAGTTTTCTCGGTAGCATAATTGGTATTGCACTAGCTCAACCCAAGAAAGCAATTTTCAAGGGATTCACAAAAATAGTGTTAACTGTATCCACATTAATGTTTCTCATCGGTGCAGTATTCATCATTATGATGATCATTCCAGTTATTGGTTCTGATTTCGAGGGTGCAGCCACCTTATATCAGCACATTCCCTATCATCGTCATTGGTTCCCGGATAATCCAAGATTTGGTAGTTATGTCACTGAATGGTCTTGGTTATGGCAGTTTCTTGCTGTGAATGGTTGGGGTATGATGGCTACAATAGCCATAATATACTTCGTCGAGTTTAGGGGTAAAGGCAAGAAATTTGCAGATAAAACAAAATTTGTTCGTCGTTTTGGATTTACTGCATTTTCAAATTATAATCAACAATACATATTTCCATTTGTGAATTTCTGGGCACCTCCAATATTTTTTGGATCAGGAGCAATAGCTTCATGGCTTAATTATGTAACCAATTCGGGATTAACAGTGCGTTGGTTAAATTTAAGTACTGGATGGTGGCAAAGCGGTCTTGGACCTTATGATAAAACCCTATGGTTTGGAACATTATTCCAACTGGGTATAGTCTTACTTATCTACCATACAGTTATGCTTATATGGGAAAGAGTAAATTACAGAGGATCTCTGGAATGGTTTATGGCGACAATTGGTTACTATATTGTTCCTGTAAAGAAACCAGAATCCCTCCAGATGAAAAAATGGTACCAAAAAGGTGACTTACCTGTGGAAGAGGGATTTTACAATGCAGAGTGGTTGAATGTAAATGAAGAAACAGAGGAATACCATCGTGATAAGCGTGATTCACGTATTGTGTTGTATTTCGCACTTGCTAGTTTCTTGATGCCATTATTTATACCGTTTACAGTGGGATTATTATTTGTAACTCTTCGCACAATAAAGAAGGAAGGCAAAAACAAAAAGAATAGAGCTGCACTGATTTTGTGTATTATCGGGACAGTTTTAACCATACTATTCTCTTTAGCATTATTGATATTCAGTCCAAGTACCTTTGGGATAGCTCTCTAATTTTTTTTTAACTTTATTTGTAAGTTGAACCTTTATATTCTCGATAGTCTAAGTAGTTGTAATTGAATACTGAAAAACTGGAGTTATTAAAATGAAAAGATTTTCAAGTTTAGATTTTATGCGCGGGATCGCTATATTGCTGATGATAATTTTGCATTCGATCAGCGATTATCTCGACGTGGATGGACTTATAGGGCAAATAAACACCATCCCGTTTATCAACGTGATTGCGTTAGTCGTATTACCCTTCCTTGGAGGATTAGCAGGATTATTTTTACTTGTATCCGCAATATCCAATATGATCAGCATGCAAAAGCAATTGATGAAAGGTAGATCTCCGGGAATGCTTGCTTTAAGACAAGTAATCACCGGTATAATAATATATATTTTTGCTGCTTTATCAGAAAGCACAATTGGATATTATGGTTCAATTATGGGTATGGCAAGACATTTAGACCTACCATTGATAATTAATTGGGACATTACTTGGACCAGATGGGGAAATTTTGAAGCAATTCACACAATTGCGTGGTGTGTGATCATAAATGGAGCAATTCATGGACTGATTTCTATCGGGGGTCTTTGGAAAAAACCAAAAATTCAAATGGCAATTTATGCGGTTCTTGCAGTTGGAGTTCTTGTAGCAACAAAATTCGTTTGGGTAGGAATTTCAAATGCCTACGAGGGTTTCCCATGGGGAACAACATTTTGGGGAAATTCTCAATACCAACCTCATATAATTGAAGATTCATTTTTAGCTGTTGTTAAAGGGTGGTTTTATGGATTATGGGCTGCACCCATGGAGCCATTATTTCCTTACCTCACAGTAAGTTTTATTGGTAGCATAGTAGGAATTGCATGTGCACAACCAGATAAGGCAATTTTCAAAGGATTTATGAAAATAATGTTGTTAATTGCGGTTGGAATGTTCTTAGTAGGAGCAGTCGGTATAATCATCATGATAGTGGATATAATTCCAGTTAGCTTCGATGATGCAACAGGAATCTACCGATTAATCTCATTCCACAGAGATTGGTTCCCAGACCACCCAGTTTATGGAGATTATCTTGGTTACTTTGATTGGATCTTCCAATTTTTCTCAGTGACAGGATGGGGTTTGATGGCTACACTTTCCATGTTATATGTAGTAGAATTTCGAGGAAAAGGAAAGAAATTTGCGGATAAGACTAGGTTCGTCCGTCGATTTGGATTCACAGCTTTTACGAATTATAATATGCAATATATCTATCCATTTGTGGCGTTTGTTATACCACAAGTATTCTTTGGGCTTGGACCATATGGAAAAACGGGTTGGTTCGGTATTTTCTTCCAAATCGCTATAACTCTCTCTCTTTATACTCTGATTATGAAAATGTGGGAGAAAGTGAACTACCGAGGTTCATTGGAATGGTTTATGGGAATGACAGGATATTATCTTGTACCCATAAAGAAACCAGAATCATTAAAAGTAAAGCCTTGGTATGCAAAAGGAGATTTAGATCCTGAAAACGCGTTTTATAACGCAGAATGGGTAAATATCGTGGAGGAAACAGAAGAATATCATCGTTCTAAGCGAGATTCTCGGATTGTGTTAATTTTTGCCATCGCTGCATTTTGTGTTCCACTCTTCATTCCATTTACAGTTGGATGGTTATTTGTAGCAATAAAAGCAAGAAAAACAGAGGGCAAAAACAGACAAAATACAACGGCACTGATTTTGTGCATTATTGGAACAGTTTTAACAGTGCTTTTCTCAGTAGCTATGTTTGTTTTTAGTCCAAGTACATTTGGAATTTATTTATAATATTTTTCTTTTTTATGTAAATACCAGCGAACCTAAAGACGTTCCCTTTTCTCTACTCCCATAGTTCTATTCACTATTCACATCTTAGAAGCAACCATATACACCTATTCATCCATTCCAACTAGAATGTTTACCCGCTTATCGTTCGTAGGTAGTGAATAGAATACCTTCAACATCATTGGATGGACCTAATGGTCGTCTATTTGTCCGAAGATGTTGACTAAATGAACCTTTTTATACTTGAATTCAGAATACATGTATTCAGTTACTGAAATATTGGAGTTTTCAAAATGAAAAGATTTTCTAGTATAGATTTCATGCGTGGTATAGCAATACTTCTAATGTTATTTTTACATCCTATTGCAGATTATTTAGATGTAGATGGCCTTATTGCTCAAATCGACTACCTTCCGTTAATTAATGTGATTGCTCTAGTTGTGTTACCCTTCCTAGGAGGATTAGCGGGATTATTCTTGTTAGTATCTGCTATATCAAACATGATAAGCATGCAGAAACAGTTAATGCGTGGAAGATCTGTAGGGATGCTTGCTTTACGGCAAGTAATAACTGGTTTTATAATCTATTTCTTTGCAATGCTTACGGAAAGCACCACTGGGTATTGGGGAGGTATTGGAGAATTAGGACGGTATTTAGATCAACCTTTAGTGGTTAATTGGGTCAAAATTTTCACCCAATGGGGCACCATTGAAGCAATTCACACTGTCGCCTTGTGTGTTATCATCAATGGGGTGATTCACGGTATTATTTCTATTAAAGGATTATGGAAAAAACCCAAAACGCAAATGGCTATCTATGCTGTACTTGCAGTAATTGTTCTTGCATCTACCTCTTTTGTTTGGAAAGGGATTGGAAGTTTATATACTGATAATTATGGTGTAGGGTTTCCATGGGGTACCGTAGGCAAGTATTACATTAATGCAGGTGGTGATATAGTTGGTTATACTCAATATCAACCTCATCTGTTTAACTCTAGCTTTATCGATGTTGTTAAAGGGTGGTTTTTCGGTCTATGGGCTGCGCCTATGGAACCACTGTTTCCGTATCTTGCGGTCAGTTTCATTGGTAGTATAATTGGAATAGCATGTGCTCAACCAAAAAAAGCCATTTTTAAAGGATTCATGAAAATAATGCTTCTTATTGCTGTGGGCATGTTCCTCGTAGGAGCAGCAGGTATAATTGTTATGATGTTAGATATTATTCCCCAAAGTTTCGATGATGCAGTCGGCATTTACCGATTAATATCCTTCCATCGACATTGGGCTCCTGATTATCCCCAATATGGATCATATTTAACCTGGTGGTCGTGGTTATGGCAATTCTGCGCGGTGACGGGGTGGGGGCTTATGGCGACATTAGCTATGTTATATGCTGTAGAATTTCGTGGAAAAGGAAAAAAATTTGCCGAGAAAACTAAATTTATTCGTAGATTTGGATTTACTGCATTTTCCAACTATAACCAGCAATATTTAATGACATCAACGGGTTTTTGGGTTCCACAACTTTTTTTTGGAACAGGTGCCGTTGCATCTTGGCTCAATCTAAAATTAGGATGGTGGCAAAGTGGTTTAGGAGCATATAGTAAGGTGATGTGGTTTGGTATATTTCTCCAAATCGGTTTTACTTTGCTGATCTACCACATAGTGATGAAATTGTGGGAAAAAGTGAATTATCGTGGTTCAATAGAGTGGTTCATGGGAACGATTGGGTATTACATTGTTCCAGTCAAAAAGCCAGAATCCCTTCAAATGAAGAAATGGTATGAGAAAGGAGATTTAGCGGTTGAACAGGCATTCTATAATGCAGAATGGTTGAATATTGTCGAGGAAACGGAAGAGTATCATAGATCCAAAAGAGACTCCCGAATTGCAATGATTTTTGCTATTGCCGCATTTTGTGTTCCTTTGTTCATTCCATTTACGGTCGGATGGTTGTTTGTGACAATTAGAACCTTCAAGACGGAAGGGAAAAACAAAAAGAATGTTACGGCACTTATTCTTTGCATTATTGGAACGATACTGACTCTCGCTTTCTCAGTGTTATTGTTTATACTCACGCCGGATATGCTTGGATTTCATCTTCTATAATTTTTTTTCTTTATAGAAACTTCACTAATCTTGGTAATATCGAATACGCTTTTTTCTCTTCCTCTCGTATTAATTTAAGAGTATGAGAGCCGCGTTTGCGCATATTCGAGTCCCAAACAGTGATTCCTTCGGTATAACGTAGCCCATGTTTCCCATGTGTGCTAATTCGATTATTTTTCCAGTCTACCCAGAATGGAAAAGGAAAATCCAACCACCCTTGATACAAATAATCTTCGATCATTCTGAATTTTTCTAACAGTTGAAGTAAGAGATCTTGAGCTACCCCTGTATATTCATTTGAAATCCTCTCAAGAAACTGAACTGCTGTTGCTCGTGCATCATGATAAGAGTCATACATCCATGCATTTGCGTGCATATTTGCTAAATAGGGATTTTTATCAAGGAATTGATGGAGATTCGTCATTGTAACTTCCTGCTGTGTTTGTTCTGTCGTATAATTATGACGTTCTTCATCTTGTAATTGATCAATCCAAGTCTCATATGCGTTTATTCCATTTGCATAATATCCAATAGGACTTTCATCTATTTTCCCTACAGACCAGTGTTTTAAGGTCCAAGTCATGCTTTCTTTTAACGCCTTTTTACGATCCATAGGTTCTCCCACTTTTTCCACCGTAAATAACCCCCATGGGAACTTTTCGGTAATATTATAATCAGGAAGACGATGTTTTTCGTAGTCTCTTTCGATTCCATCGAAATAAGTTCGGCAATACAATTGGGATCGCTTAAATCCCGTAATAATTCCCCACTCTGGAATGTGTACTAAATCAATTGCTAGAACAGGATGATTTTTACCTAATTCTTTTTTTATGAGTTTAAAAAGATCTTTTTGGATTTCTGAACGTTTAGCGTCATCTTGGTTTTGATTGAAGTAAGGAGTTAGT
>JAEOTN010000279.1 GCA_016839865.1 Promethearchaeota archaeon
GATGAAGTATCCCCTGCCAGTGAGTCTTCCTTCTAAATCATATGCGATTAACTCTGGTAGAGGGATCTCTGCTCCAATTGGGTGATTCTTGATATACTCTAATACTTTAATTTCCGTTTCCATAGCCTTGAATTCATAAATCTGGGTCTGCAAGCCATCAGGGATTTTTAATTTAATGATAATATCATAATCTTTGTTAGTAAGTTCTACTGAATAAGCTACAGAATACCATCCATCTGTAAGTTCCTGGATTCTCCCTAATGTAATGTCCTTCCCAAAATGATAATAGATAATTTTGTGAACTAATTCCATTGGAATTAATTTTTGAGTTATACTTTTCATTTTTTTTTAAGCTCTAAATTAATCAATTTTGCTATGATCGTTTCTGCATCACTTTCTCTTCATATTTTTCAATTTCTGCAATCCAATCTAAGTCGATTGGCACCTTCATTCTTCTACAATATTCATTCCATACGACACCCCAAGGCATCGCTTTCAAATCTTCAAGAAGTGCTAATCGTTGGAAATTTTGTTGTTTCTCTTCATATTCCAATAGTTTTTCGTGAGGTTGTAGCAATGAAATCAGTAGAGCTTTCATCGTTGCACGTGCTCCAACTACCCACGCACCTATTCGATTTATACTAGCATCAAAATAATCCAGAGCGATATAGATATTAGTAAGGTTACCTGAACGCACGATCTCTTCCATAATGGACAGAACTTCATCATTCAAAATGACTACATGGTCACTGTCCCATCGCACTCCACGAGATATATGAAGTAACAAACGATTCGTAAATTGTAAGATGGCTGATATCTTGTCAGCTATCGTTTCAGTTGGATGATAATGCCCCATGTCCATAGTGAGGATTATTCCATTTTTTACTGCATAGGAAAGGTAGAAATCATGAGAACCAACTACAAATGCTTCACTACCAATCCCAAACAACTTTCCTTCAATTGCATCTTGCATATATTTTGAGTCATGAGAAGTTTTGAATATTTCATCTAGTGATTCTAGCAGTAATTTTCGATGCCCAAATCGATCAACAGGAATATCTTTCGAACCATCTGGAATCCAAAGATTATGGATACATGACGTACCAAGTTGCTTTCCTATGTGTGCACTAATTTTACGACATTTATTGCAATGTTCAATCCAAAATTGACGAATTTTTGGGTTTTTGGAACTAAGAGTAAAACCGGATTCAGCCAATGGATGAGAAAACAATGTGGAATTAAAATCTAATCCGATCTCATTCTCTTTAGCCCAATCGATCCATCCTTGAAAATGAGATATATCAATCTCATCACGATCAACGTCTTTACCACCAAATTCTCCATAAATCGCATGAATATTTGCACGAGGCTTAGCTGGTATGAGAGAGAATGCTTTCAAATAATCTTGACGCAGTTCTTCAATTGTCCGAGCCTTTCCTGGATAATTACCTGTAACTGCTAATCCCCCTCCAGATAACTCACTATCTGGTTTCTCAAAACCTCCTACGTCGTCGCCTTGCCAGCAATGCAAAGACAATGGAATATTTGCTAAATTGTCAAGTATTTTATCTGTATCTACGCCTAACTTGGCATATTTAACTTTAGCAAAATCATAAGGAAGAGAACCTTCACTCTCAGAATTCATAAAAAAAAAATGGATAATACTGCAATTAATCTTTAGTACGATTAGGGATTACCAGACATCCAAGTTTTTCGATTTACTTAAGTCTTGTTTTAATGGTTTACCTGTCTGAAGTGTTAAATACCGAATCATTGCAGATTGTTCTACTCCTGTAATTGTGCAGAGTGCATCTTCCAATGTCGCACCTTTTGCAAACACACCATGAGTTCGGATAATTACCGCTTTATAGTTCTTCAACATGGGAGGGACTTTTATAGCAGCTTCTGAAGCTCCTGCAGGTACTTCCAATTGAATAACAGGGATTTTTTTGTACATAAAAGATCCTTCGGCATCAATGCACTCAATTTCATCCTCAATGAGGGAAAGAGCAACAGAATAGGGTGCATGTGCGTGAATAATAGCCATAGCATCGGTTTCGTGATATATTTTACGATGAACTTGTGCTTCTGTGCTTGCGATCAAAGTGAATGAATCTTCATCTTCTAGAGATGTTTCTACTAAATCTTCTGGTTTTAACCAACCAAGCATAGCTGCTCTAGCTTTTATTATCATTTTTCCGCCATTTCGAATGGAAATATTTCCCGAATGACTTGTGTTAAGTCCTCGATTTGAAAGATCTTTTCCAACGCGATTAAATAGATTAAATATTGACTCATCAATTGGCATATTCTTACATACCCTCCAATAATTTCAAATTCAGTTCTTCAAGTTTTTTCGGTAATGGAATACCTCGATCATCCCATTTCCGCACATTATAATAATCCTTAAGCATTTGCTCTAAAGGAACTTTCGGATTTTTTCTGTATCCGGCTTCCAAATTTTCTTCTAAAAAGCGTTTAGGTAGAGTATCTTCTGTTGGATCTAATCCTTCCCTTATGTTGTAAATTTTTTCAAGATTGTATATCCTTTCACCAATTTTCATTAACATAGAAACATCAATATCCAAATCTGTAACTGCTTTTAAAAATCGTGTATAAAAATCCATATCTATAGCCCATCCAGCAAAGGCACATACTACTAAACTATCTTCGATTGCGCTCTGATGCTGTTTCAGTACCAATAAATCGCTTTTCCCTGCAGTTGAATGTCGTGCAATTTTTTTAGGTGCTGCAAAGATCTCCATCGCTGCTAAATAACCAACCAAATGGCATCCGCCACGATTTGATGTAGCATATCCAAGAGCATGCCCATATGCACCGCGTGGGTCATATGCAGGTAATTCTAATCCCTTTACTTCCATTGAAAGCTCAGGATGCTTATAACGTAGAGCAAATTTTCGGGAACCTTCCGCTAATTCTGCACCAATTCCTTCTTTAGATGCAATTTTCTGAATAAGTTCAACCAGAATATCTTTATTTCCAAATTTGATATCAGAATCTTTTAGAATTTCTTTTTCAGTTAATTCCATGGCACATGCTATCGTTCCTGCCGCTGTAATTGTGTCTAATCCAAGTAAATTACATTCATAATTGGCTTTAGTAACCGTTTCTAAATCATAGATTCCGGTATTGCTTCCAAGTAACAATGACTCATATTCTGGACCCTTTCCATGAGCCCCGCCAACTTTCGTCATCCTACCACATCGAATAGGGCAATTAAAGCATCCTTCAGACTCTTGTAATATACTATTACGAATCTTTTCTCCTGATATTTGCTCTGCTCGTGCATCGTACCCCTTTTGGAAATTACGCGTAGGCAACATACCAATTTCATTGATTAAATTAACTAAACTTGAGGTTCCAAACATAGGTAATGCAGCGCGTGTGATCGGGACTAGTTTAATCTTGTCAGCTGCTGGTTTCACTAATTTTTTCAGTAAATCAGCATTTGCAATCGGAATCTTTGTGGTTTGTCTTTTTACAACTATTGCTTTAAGGAATTTGGAACCCATTACAGCTCCAACACCTCCTCTTCCAAATGCTCTATGGTCTCCGTCATTCATAATAGACGCAAAGGAAACGAGATTCTCACCTGCAGGTCCGACAAGAAGGATGTGAATTTTATCTCCTTCAAGTTTTTTCAATTCCTCAAATGTTTCTTTTGTATCCAATCCCCATAATTCGCTTGCGTCCTTTAGTTCAGTTGTACTATTTGCGTCTAATACCAAATATTTCGGTGTTTTAGCCCTTCCTTTGATGACCAAAGCATCTATTCCGCATTTTTTCAAATGAGGAGCTAAATATCCTCCTGTATTTGAGAAAAAGATAGTATTTGTGAGTGGAGATTTTGTGACTAATGCGAGTCTTCCTGATGTTGGAACAATGGTACCAGTCAAAGGTCCTACAGCAAACACTAGTTCATTATCTTCTGATAACGGATCGAGATTGATTTTTTTTTCAACATCATCCACGAATAGCTTAACAGCAAGACCACGACCACCTAAATATTGCATTAACATTTCTTCCGATATTGGAGTCGTTTGATGCGATTCTTCAGTCAGATCGTAAGTTAAATACTGCCCGTTCATTCCTTTCATAATTTTATGTCTCATTAAATGAGTTTGGGTATTGCATGTAAGTATGAAATGATGGAAATGAATATTTTGATTTCAAATCAATGGATTGAAAACTCTGACATTGAATGAATCACGCACAATTTTCCTACCTTCAGTCAAATTTTTCACACGCCTATTTCCAATCGCTTGCATAAGAACATTGCCTATGGTAGCGGCTTCAACTGGCCCTGCAATTACTGGAACGTTCAATTTATTTGCTATCATCTGATTCAAATAGTCGTTTTTCGCTCCCCCACCAACAACATGCAACACTTTGATGGATGTTTTCGTAATATCTTCTATACTTTGCATTAAATGTTGATAGGAATTGACCATTGACTCAAAAATCATGTAGCTTATGTCACTTATTCCGACGATTTCTTCATCATATTTTTCAGTGTAATGTTTACTTATGGTTTTGATCATTTCTGATGGACTTACAAAATCTGGATGGTTAATATCGATAAATTTTCCAACTATGGACGATTTTTTCGCAGACTCAATTATACCTGCCCAGTCTAATGAAGGGTCTTCTTTCTTCCATGCATTCAGGCATTCTTCGAGGATCCAAAATCCGGTTGTATTCTTGAGTAATCGGATTGTATTGAAAACACCTCCCTCATTCGTGAAATTATGTTTAGCAACTTTTTGAGAAAGATTTGGTTCTGCTAGCTCTACTCCTAATAAACTCCAAGTTCCGGAAGATAAATACGCCCATTCTCCTGATTTATACTTGTCTTGATCACAAGGGGTACCTGCAACCGCAGCACCCGTATCATGAGAAGCTGTAGTGAATACGGTTGTTTCGGGTGATAAACCAGTTTTTTCTGCAATCGAGAGTAAAATAGTACCGATTTTTTTACCGGGTGGAGTTGGTTCCTGAAATATTGATCGAGGAATTCCTAAAGCATCTAAAATTGTTTGGGACCATGTCCTTTCTTTGGCATCTAATAATTGTGTAGTTGAAGCATCGGTGTATTCATTGACGATTTTTCCAGTTAATAAGAATGAGAAGTAGTCAGGCATCATAAGCAAGTGTTTTATTTTACCTTTTGAATCGCCCAATTCTTGCATAGACTCAAATAATTGACAAATAGTGTTAAGTCGCATAAACTGCAGTCCGGTTATGTCAAAAATCGTCTCTTTCGGGATTAGCTTGAATATTTTCTCATATGTATCATTAGTGCGTTCATCACGGTAATGGTAAAAATGGGATAATGGATTTTTATTCTCATCTAGCAAAACATAATCCACTCCCCAAGTTGTAATTGCTATTCCATCTACTTTTGGTCCATATTTCTTCACTACTTTTGATAAACCTTGCAGAATTTCAGTAAATAGTGATGAATGATTCCAAAGAAACCCATATTCTGTCTGATTACCCCCATTAGGAAAGCGATTAATTTCTTCTAATTCCATTCTCTTATTTTCTAATCTTGCCAACATTACTCGTCCTGAGCTTGC
>JAEOTN010000280.1 GCA_016839865.1 Promethearchaeota archaeon
ATAGAATCCAATCTTGTTCCCTTTTTCGTCAGATTCGTGAACTCCATTCAATCAGATAACACGAAAGATAAAAATCAACATGCAGAACAATTGATTGCGGAGATCCAGAAACAAATTAGATAAGAGGAACATATAAATTATTGCAATTGAATAGGGAATCATAGAAGAATTATAGGTTATGAATCGTGCCAAAAATTCAGTTTTTCAACAAAGTAGATATCATGCATACAGTATCTCGAAGCTTTCAAGATCTTCAAACTCTCAAGCATTGTGGGGTAAATGATATTGTTTCAACTCTATATTTACCAATTCAAGTTAAGGGAACTGCTCGTGATTTATATGATTGGTTACTAAATGCAGAAGTAAAGAGGGGTTTAGCTGCTGGAGTGAATATTCATCCGGCCATAGGAATCCACCCAATGATGGTTCCCGCCGATGCTAAAATATTAGATGGAGCCCTACATTATTTAGAAGTTGCTTTGAAAACAAAGAAAGCAATGGCGGTGGGAGAAACTGGGTTACACCATGGAACTCCGGAGGAATTTATATCGTTTAAACGTCATTTAGAATTAGCAAGGCAGTACAATTTACCAGTAATAATCCATACTCCTCGAGAGCAAAAAGCGGAACTCACCAAAGTTATCATGAAAGAGATCCGGAAACACAAAATTGAACGTGCCTTAATTGATCACATTACTAAAGAGAATATATCAATTGTTCTACAGGATCCCAGACGAAATATCAAGCTGGGGGTTAGTATCCAAGCATCTAATTTATCGATTAAAGATGCAATATTGTTGTACAAGAACTACAGCTATGAGAATCGGTATGTACTCAATTCTAATGCAGGTAGTGGTCCAGGGGATATACTTAGTGTCATTAAATCCATCGAAGAATTCGAAAAGGCGGGTTTTAAATCGCGAATATTGAAAAAACTCTCTTACGATAATGCGTTAGATATATTTGGTGGGATTTTACGAGAGTCCTTTTCTTAATTCACCTATTTTTTAGAAAACAAACTCTGAATTTTTATAAAGTTTCTACGGAAATTTCCTTTTAGAAACAACAGAGGTTTTTCTAGAGTGTCAAAACCCTATCAAAAAGCAAATATCCCCGGACCAGAAATTGGAGTCGCAGTTTTCGATCCACACACTTTAGCCAACATCATAAAAAAATCACGTAATGTGGTACTGGTGATTGGTGCGGAATCAATTAAAATTCCTGTTGGTGCACGATCCTATGCCGAGTATTTAGCAGATTTAGCAAAGAAAATAAAATGCACCGTCATAACTACCACAACTGCCTATAAATTCCTTAGTGAAAAAGTGAAAATTGAGAACGGAACCGTGATGTCTCTAATCAACATAACTAATCGATTACGAGATAAAAAGTGGTTGAACTTGACAGGTAAGGGTGAGAAATACGATCTAGTGATATTTGGTGGGTTTTTAGTGTATTATTTGAGTCAAAGTCTATCCACTCTAAAAAATTATACAGAATATCGAACTATGTCGATTGATCGATATCATCATCCTAATGCACGCTATTCTTTACCAAATCTTGAAAAAGAAGAGTGGGAAAATTATTTAGAGGAAGTATTATCAACAAAATAAGTGAGAATAATGAGTTTTGAAGCATATCCTATTGGTGTCGGACCACAATTCGAAGGTGAACGCGTAAGAAAGAAAGAAATGTATATTGAATTAGGCGGCCCTAAAATTGATAAGAAATTTGAATTATGTGAAGTGAAACCTGCAAAATCCGTGAAAGATGGTGTAGTAAAAATTGTCGGTCCTGATATTCAAGAACTAAAAGAAGGTGGATCTTATCCCATTGGCGTTTATCTTGAAATTTCTGGGTCCCAACTTGAAACAGATCTAGAAGCAGTAATTGAGAGAAGATTTCATGATTTCTCTAATTTTATTCAAGGATTTATGCATCTGAATCAACGTTACACAAACTGGTTCCGAATATCAAAGAAATCTTATGCAAAAGGATTAACGTCCTTAACAATAATTGGTGAAATTCTCATTAAATTGTTTAAAGCGGAATATAATATCATTGAAAAAGCTCAAATGACGTTTTACACGGAAAAAAAGCAAGTAAACACAAAACACAAATATGCTATGAATGTGTATGAAAAACGAGATGAGAGGATCCGTGGATTAAAGGATGAAGACGTTGAAGAATTCTATGCTTGTACATTATGTGCAAGTTTTGCACCTAAACATGCGTGTGCAATTGCTCCCAATCGAATGAGTTTATGTGGAGCCATTAATTGGTTTGATGCTCGAGCTGCAGCAAAGGTAGATCCAAAGGGTCCAATCTTCCGCATTGAAAAAGGACAGGTACTAAATGAAAAAGCGGGGGAATACTCGGGAATTAATGAAATGATTAAGAATTCTTCTTTGGGTGAAATTGATAAGATATATATGTATTCTGGCTTGGAATTTCCTCATACTTCTTGTGGTTGTTTCGAAGCAATTGCTTTTTATATCCCTGAGGTAGAAGGATATGGGGTTGTGGATCGAGATTTTAAAGGTAATGCTGTAAATGGTCTTCCATTTAGCACTATGGCTAATAGTACTGGTGGGGGTAATCAAGTTGAAGGTTTTAATGGGATAAGTATAGAATATATGAGAAGTCCCCGATTCTTCCAATACGATGGGGGTTGGAATCGATTTGTCTGGCTACCCTCTTCTGTAAAAGAACGTATTTTAGAATACATTCCCAAAGAATTACATGATAAAATTGCTACCGAAGCAGAAGTGACTGAAATTGGTGAATTACAAGGATTTTTGAAAAGTAAAGCCCACCCTGTTATGGAAAGATGGGAAGAGGAAGAATCAGAAGAAGAAGCTGCAGAGGAATATGTGGAAGCTCAACCTACGGGTGTGACACCTCAAATGCAGTATCAGATGCCTACCCAAACTTATGCACCACAAGGCGTGCCCCCTGGTTCCCAAAGTTTTATTCTACCGGGAATTGTAATACCTGCACCAAGCACAGGTTCTGGACCAGGATTTAAGATAATTTTTAAGAATGTGAAAATTCATGCAGAATCCGTAACTATTAAAAAAATTAAACCTAAAAAATCCAAAAAGAAATAACTCATTTTTTTTTAATTTTTTTATTTCAAACAATTTTATGGGAAGCATTTTTTACCTTGTATTCTCTTACAACGATCAACAGATTCTTTTCATAGTATGAAGTAAGAATCACCCACTACATCACGGAGTGTGTTTTTAAGCGTGAAGCCAATTGGTATAGCTTGTAGACTGGATAAAGAAAATGCGTTAGATTTAACGGGAAAAATAATTGACTACCTATTGAAAAAGGATGTCAAACTTGTTTTAGAAAATCGAATTGCTCAGCGATTTCAGAGATTTTTACCAAAGAAAGATCTCCGTCAAATGAATAAAAATCAGTTGAAAACCATTATTTCAATTGGAGGAGATGGTACTATTTTGCGAGTGGCACAAAATCTTCCCCGAAAGAATCCTGCTCCCGTATTTGGGATAAATTTAGGTGATTCTGTAGGATTTTTAGATGAATGTGATTTAGATTCCGATCAATTGTATGATGCTTTGGATAAAATTATCCATGATGAGTTCTCAACAGAACGAGCAATGCGATTGGCAACTTATCATCGTCAAAGTCGATTTCCAGACGCTTTAAATGAAATATATATAGTATCAGCTAAACCTTCGAAAGTTCTACATGTAAATATCAAAATCGATGGAGAATTCTACGGTATGGCTCATGTAGATGGATTAATAATATCTACAACCGTTGGAAGCACAGCTTATGCTTTATCTGCGGGAGGAGCGCTTGTAGATCCTCGTTTGAGCTTAATTCAGATTGTACCGGTAAATCCCTTTGCCAGAACCAGTATACGTCCTGTTATTGTTCCGAGTACCAGCCAAATCGAAGTTGAACTTATCCGACCTAAACTGAATGCGCTAATCGTAATTGATGGACAACATGACTACCGAGTCTATCCAAAAAATATAATTCGTATCCAAAAATCGGAAAGCGACCTAGAATTTGTCCGGTTAAATCCCAATTTCCATGGGAATTTTTATTCCAAACTCCAGAAAAAAATATTTGTGGGTTCGAACCTACCAAGTGATGATTCTCCTGAGGAATAATCGTGAATTCTCAAATAACCTATGTCATCGATACGAGTGCATTCATTAAAGGCATGGATGTGAATATCTTACAAGATTTCACATGTTATACAACGGATGGAGTGATAGCGGAGATAAAAAACTCTTTTAAACAGCAAAGAATCAAAATTTCCATCCAAACGGGGAATTTAATTATCGCAGCACCAGATCATGAACATGTAGTAAACGTTAAAACTATCGCTCAGCACACTGGTGATTTACCTTTCTTGTCAGAAGTCGATATCAATGTCATGGCACTAGCGATTACCCTAAAAGCATCTGAAATGCATCAAAAAATCGAAGTGATCACGGATGACTACTCTATCCAAAATGTACTTAGTCAGATCCCTATTCCAACTCATTCATTTTTACAGAAAGGGATCGATCAATTTATCCAATGGCAAATTTACTGTCCAATGTGTAAAAAAACATATGTAGCAAATGATAACACTTCCCGGTGCAAAACTTGTGGAATTATGTTAAAGCGACGTCCCATAGATAAAAAATAGGGATGTTTTAATGTATGATCGACTACTATGATCAACAAGGTGGAATGAATGGGTGTAAAAATTTCGACTTTGATCAAACCTGTACTCACAGAAATAACATTACCCAATCTATTAAGTAAGAAGATTGCGATCGACGCATTTAACAGTCTTTATCAGTTTCTTGCTACAATTCGTCAGCAAGATGGAACTCCTTTGCGAGACCTTGAGGGTAATGTTACATCACATTTGTCCGGTTTACTTTTTCGAACTTTACGTTTAATTGAAGCAGATATCAAACCCGTATATGTTTTTGATGGTCCGCCACATCCTTTGAAAGCTCACATTATTCAAGATCGTCGAACCAAGCGGGAAGAAGAAAGACGTAAAATGATTCAAGCTCAAGATGATGAAAATCTCGTAGAAGCGATGAAACATGCGCAAGCAAGTTCCAAATTAACAAGTGATATGATTCAAGAAACGAAAGAAATGCTTGGATATATGGGAGTACCCGTTATCGAAGCAACCCATGACGGGGAAGCCGAAGCTGCACGATTAGCTAATGAAGGGCAGGTTTGGGCTTGTTGTTCACAAGATTATGATTCATTACTATTTGGATCGAATCGTCTTGTCCGGAATTTAACCATGTCCCGCACTCGACGGGTTAAAGGGGAAACAGTAGCAGTTCAAATCGAATACTATCATCTCGAGAAAGTCCTCTCTCATTTAGAAATAAGTAGAGAACAACTTGTAGATATAGGAATCTTGGTAGGTGTTGATTTCTTTCCCGGGTTTAAAGGGCTAGGGGAAAAAACAGCCTATAAACTGATAAAAACTCACAGTTCTATTGAAAATATTATGAAAAATGATATTGAAGTGAGAAACACCAAAATTGAGATAGATTCCGACCTGTTAGAGACTTTACGTTCGATTTTTCTTAAAGTCGAGAAACCAATTGATCCTCCGAAATTATCAGGAAGGAAACCTGATGAAGATAAATTGCGGGAATTACTTATCGAACAACATAATTTCGATGAAAACCGAGTAGGATCCGCGATTACCCGATTAATACAAAAAAAATCTTCAAAGTCACAAACAGCTCTAGATCGGTTTTTCTGAGGAAACAAAAACTAACTTCTTTAGGAATGTTTTCTTTTTGATCTCATTCTCTAAAGGGACCGATTCTGGATTTTACACCTCCCCTTTATCGATAGATTGGATTAAATCACAAAGATTGGAAATCGTATTGCCATGGGAAATGATAATAAAGACCTAAAGAAAAACGGTAAGCAACTAACACTTAGAGTATTAGATGCACGTAAACGTGATGTGGGTCGCTCAATTATTCGTATAGATACCGAAACTATGAATGACTTGGAAATTAGTACAGGGGATATAGTAGAAATTATAGGAAATAACACTTCTGCTGCTATTGCTTGGCCCTCTTACCCCCAAGATCAGGGATTAGGTATATTGCGTATCGATGCACGCTTGCGAAAAAACATCGGACTGAGTATTGATGAGATGGCTACAATTTGTAAAGCTGATGCACAAGTAGCGAAATCAATTGTATTAAAACCACATCAAGTTAAAATAAAATCTAATGCACGTTTTGAGAGTTTTGTAAAAAGGAAATTACTAAGTTATCCCGTTACGAAAGATGACTTGATCTATATTAGTATAGGTATTTCTCGAGAGATTGCATTCAAGGTCACTAATATTAAACCTGATGAAATTTGCATAATTAAGCAGTCTACCACCTTGCATATCAGCGAAAGTACTCAAGAAGAAGTACCTCAAGGAATTGCTTTCATAACGTATGAAAATGTAGGAGGGTTAGATCGAGAAATCAATCGAATTCGAGAACTGGTGGAATTACCCTTAAAACATCCTGAATTGTTCAATCGGTTGGGAATAGAACCTCCTAAGGGAGTACTCCTACGAGGTCCTCCAGGATGCGGTAAAACTCTTCTTGCAAAAGCAGTAGCAAATGAATCGGAAGCTCATTTCATTTCTATTAATGGTCCTGAAATTATGAGTAAATTTTATGGTGAATCCG
>JAEOTN010000281.1 GCA_016839865.1 Promethearchaeota archaeon
AGTAATGAAAACGAGAGATGTTTAGAATGTGGGCACTGCATAGCAGTTTGTCCCAAGGATGCGATATTATATGAAAAAATGGGTAACCCTCCTCAAGAATTTCAGGTGAATGGTAAAAAATTAGCGAAACCTTCCTTCGAATCTCTAAATCATCTTCTACAAGCTAAACGCTCTGTCAGACATTATAAATCCACTCCAGTTCCCTCAGATTTAGTGAATAAAGTTGTAACAGCGTTATCCTACGGTCCAACTGGAACTAATGCACGAAATTTGAAATGCCGAGTGATAAATAATCCTGATGAAATACATGCTCTTTCGGAAATGGTAGTAGATACACTACTTGTAAGTCCAGATATAACTGATCTATATCGTACTCATTTGCTACATAATCGAAAAATTGGAAGAGATTCAATATTCTACAAAGCACCAAATGTGATAATTCTTCATGGAGAAGCTGTTGCGGATATGGTAAATAGCGCGATTGCAATTACTTATGGAATGCTTGTGGCAGAGACATTAGGATTAGGAACTTGTTGGATAGGATTGGCTTCTATGGCTTTGGTAGCAAATAAAAAAGCGCGAGATAATGCAAAAATCCCTGATAAAGTGTGGGGAATATTTACTCTTGGATATCCAGATATAACATTTACGCGGTCTGCACCACGCCACCCATTATCATTGGATTGAAATTACCTCCTCATCTTATTCTTGATTGTATTTTGAAGTTACACCTAGACAAATTCTGGAAAACTTAGCAAAAGTGGATGAGGAACATTTATCATTTGGACCTCGACATTATCCCCATGAGATACTAGAAATCTTAGAATCCACGTTTTCTTGAAACCACTGGACTAATTCCCTATGTAATTTCGTATCCCCATGGCTTGCTCTGTACATATCACAAACAGCGCAATTTAAACCACAGAATGATAACTCCCATTTTTCGTCCATAAATTACATTAGTCGGGAGTATAATTAAATCATCAATATCATCGCAGAAAAACCCAAAATATGATAAAAAGAAATAACCTACTCATATATTACAGAATTGATGTTACAAATTTGAAGGTATGTTAGTTTGAACTATGATCTCTGTGATGAATTAGAACAAGCAAAGAAGTTAATTAAAGAGAATAAGGTAGAGAAGGCTCTAGAAATTGTTACATCTCTTCTTGCTAAGAAGAATTTATCCGAGCAGGATTTATTTCATTCTAAGCTGATTCATAGTGAGATCAAACTTCTTTTAGGTGAACATAAACTCGCAGAAGAAATTGTTGACAGTATTATTGAGCAAGTCAATGAATATATGAATCCCTTATTATTTGCAGATTTCCATTTAATTAAAATTGCTGTCATGTGGCATTTTGGTAGGTATGATGAAGGCTTAACCAGCATAACACAAATTCAATCTCTTCTTCTAAAACTTAAAGAAAAAAAAGATTACATAGAAGAATTTGAAATCGAGAAGAGATTACAAGCATTATTAAGAAATCGTGGGATTATTCACTGGTATTTAGGGGATTTAGACAAAGCCGAGAAAGATCACAAGGAAAGTTTGAAACTCTGTAAAAAATTTAAAATCAAAAAGAGAATCACAAATTGCTACAATAATTTAGGATTGGTGTATTGGTCAAGAGGAGACTATAAGAAAGCATCTGAATATTACGAAAAAGGTTTGACGATAATCGCTGAGACTGGGAATATACGGCAGATTTCGATTATTCTTAATAATCTTGGCAATGTGTATGCATTACAAGGTGAATTAGAAAAAGGTTTGGATTATCATGAACGTAGTCTAAAATTGAAAGAAGAACTGGGAAATAAACGAGACATTGCTCTGTCTTTGACAAATATGGGATCTTTATTTCAGACAATCGGTAACATAAATGGAGCATTAGAATATTATTTGAAAGGATTAGGCTACTATATTGAACTGAACGACAGACGTGGATTGAGTTTAACGTTCAATAATCTTGGAAGCGCCCATGAGATTAAAGGTGATTTGGATCTCTCGCTCAAATATCATCAGAAGAGTCTTGCAATAAGACAAGAACTAAATAATAATCAAGAAATTGCAATGTCTTTGCTAAATATTGGAAAAATTCATCAAATTATGGGTGATTTTGATAAGGCTTTAGAAATTTTACAGCAAGGTCTTGTATTATATGAGGAATCTGGTAACGAATTATATATTGGATTAGCATTATATCGATTAATAACTGCTTTTTTGGATAATAACCAATCGGAACAGGCAATTAAATTTCTTGAAAAATTACATAAACTCAGTAAAAAATCAGAAAATAAAATCATAAAGCAAAGATACAAGATAGCTCATGCAATTCTATTAAAAAATGGTGGTAAACCAAGAGAAAAACTTCAAGCTCAAGAGATTTTTCATGCAATTATTCAAGAAAAAGTTGTCGATCACCGTTTAACAATCACAGCAATGATCCACCTCTGTGATTTGTTACTCTTTGAATTGAAAATAACAGATGATGAGGAAATACTTAAGAGAGTGAATGAAATCACAGAACGATTAATTGACATAGGAAACGACCAAGGCTCATATTCTCTCTTGATTGAAACATATATTCTCCAGTCAAAATTAGCTCTTTTTGAAAAGGATGTTGAAAAAGCACGAATTCTTTTAACACAAGCCCACATCACAGCTGAAGAGAAAGGACTTTACTTGTTAGTTCAAAAAATCGAATACGAACAAGATTTACTAAAATCCCAAATTAAAACTTGGCAGGAATTGATTCACGGTAATCCATCTAAACAGCAATTAGCAGATTTAGCAAATCTTGATGATTTTATAGAACGCATGATTCGTAAAACTGTTTCAATATTAACTAATGAAGAAAAGGGTATAACAGGAGGTTCAGAGACAACAAAGAAATACTCCTTAGAATATCATGATGTTTTAGATCCTACTCTGGCAACAGAAAGGAACAAATTTAGGATTGGCATATCTCAAATGGGATTATCGTTGAGTGGAGACATCATATCTGAATTTTATGAAGAGAAGGGAGGAGGACTCTTAGCAATCAAGCGAGATAAAATTGAAGGAATTAGATCGAAAATTAAGGAAATGATTGATAATGCGCATAAAGAAAATATAGATATTCTGATCTTTCCGGAAATGTCAATTGATTTGAATTATGATGAATTTCAAAATGATCTATTGGAACTTGCAAAGAAGCATGATATGTACATTATTCCAGGCTCATTTCATGATGATAATTCAAAAAAGAATCTATGTAAAATAATCTCTCCTGAAGGTTTCTTATGGGAGCAATATAAACATATCCCGGCTATCATTCACATAGAGGGCAAACGATTTACAGAAGGAATTAGAGTCGAAGACCGTCCGAAAAAAACTGTGGTTTGTAATACAAAATTTGGGAGAATTGCTATAGCGATTTGTAGAGATTTTTTGGATATGGACTTAAGGGTTGAATTGAAGAATTTTAATCCTCCCATCGATATTGTTATTAATCCTGCTTTTACTCCAGTCACTGCTGACTTTAAAGCCGCTCATTTTGATGCAAGGCGATCAATTTATGCATACTGTTGTTTTGCAAATATTGGTGAATTCGGAGATTCTTTAATTTATTCTCCTGAGCGAGATCGAACTGAAAAAATCGTGCTTAAAGGGGAGGAAGGCATCATTTACAAGGATGTTGATCTCTTTCAGTTGCGTTCCGAACGCGAGAAATGGGAAAAAATTCAAAAATCGCAGCGCTCATTTATCCAAAGCACGAAGATGTAAAAAAATAATTCAACATCATTTATCTCATTCTACAAGGTGTTTTTCTAAAAATGGAGTTATTTTCTCTGCGATTTTTTGAGGATCTTCTTGGAATATCAAGTGGGCTTGATTATGAAATATGAGAAATTCCTTGTGTTTACACTGCAACCGATCGAATATATATTGCATGTAATTATTCGTGAATAGTTTATCATGCTCTCCATTGATGAACATTATTGGAATAGTTATATTTTCAATTGGATTGGCAGGAGCTTCTTTCATTTGAGTCCTAAGTGTAGTTAATGTGTATTTTTCTACAAGTAAGGGATCTTTTGTAAAAAGTTCAAATAATTCAAAACCGCGTGGATTATTAGCTAATTTTTCAGCGGGAAGATATTGTAACACACTCACTTTCAATTTTGGGAAGATTTTTGCTAGGAATGGGACAAAAGGGAGTAACAATTTGAAAATCCCCTTGACAGTCACAATGTGCTTATACGCTTCTTCACTGAACACAGCTGCATTGTGACAGATTATTGCGTCCAAAGGAAGTTGAGCAGCTGCTGCATAGAGAGAGGAGATCCCTCCTAAACTAGAACCCATCATACATATTTTACCTGAAAATTGTTGCTGAATATAACGCACGATTTCACTTAAGGTTGAGACAACAGAATTCATAGTGAAATGTCCACGAATCCCTTCACTCAATCCATGACCTGGCATATCAGGGACGATCACACGAAAGCCTTTATTAGCCATTTCATAACAAAATTCAGCATAGAATCGACTGTAAATCGAAGTCCCGTGAATAAACATCAAATTTCCTTTACAAATATTGGTTGAATTCGGCTCAAATATATCAATATGAACATTGCTCTTGTTGATTTCAATTGTTTTTTCATGGATAATTTGTGTGATCTTCTCTGGAGGTATTTTTTTCAAATATAAGTGCCAATAAGTCGAATCCAAATTTGAATGGGTTTTCATAAGGGAGAATGGAAAAACGACCTTAAAAGGAACTCAGTTAGTTAGTATTTTTTGTTTTTCTGAGGTAAGTTATAATCAAGTTTTAAATTGCTGAGTCTGATTTAAGACCATAGAACCTTAAACCTCTAGGTAACCCGATTCGTCATTAAGTCGGGAAAAGTCTACTCACTCGCTTGTGAAATTTATGGCAAAAATGATCATAAAGAATGGCTTGGTGTACGATCCCATCAATAAAGTTTCAGGAGACAAAAAAGATATTTTTATCTCAGATGGAAAGGTTACGGAAGAGTTTAAAGATAAAAGTGCGGAAATCATTGATGCTAAAGGATGTATCGTATTTGCTGGTGGAGTAGACATTCACTCACATATTTCAGGAGCGAAAGTCAATCTTGGTAGATTATTTCGACCAGAAGATCATATTGGAGATCCCGTTGCAGCAACGAAAACGACTCGATCAGGAACTGGATACTCAGTCCCCTCTACGTTCGTTACGGGGTATCGCTACGCAAAGATGGGATATACTGCAGTCACAGAACCCGCTATGCCACCTTTAAAAGCCAGACATACCCATGAGGAGTTTTCCGACACTCCAATTATCGATAAGATGGCGTTTCCCTTATTTGGCAATAATTGGTTTGTAATGGAGTATATCAAAAATGGGGACTTTGATAAGTTAAAAGCCTATGTTGCTTGGTTACTTCACGCTACAAAAGGATACGCTGTCAAAATCGTCAATCCTGGCGGTGTTGAATCATGGGCTTGGGGAAAGAACTGTGAGAGCCTGGATGAAAAAGTATTGTATTTCGAAGTAACCCCCCGTCAAATTCTTGAGAACTTAGCAAAAGTTAACGAGGAACTCGGGTTACCCCATACAATCCACGTACACGGCAATAATCTCGGTCATCCTGGAAATTTCCAGACAACTCTTGACACATATGAACTTATGAAAGGGATCAATCCAGGAAAACATCATGATTCAGTAATGCATATGACTCATTGTCAATTTAATGCATATGGAGGATCTGACTGGAAAGACTTTCAATCCGCTGCTACCGACATTTATGATTATTTGAATAAGAATAAGCACATCACCATTGATGCTGGACAAGTAATCTTTACAAATACTACCACAATGACCGCTGATGGACCATGGGAATTTGCTTTGCATCATATTGGAGCTGTTTCTCCATGGGGTGCCAAACCTGGGATCAAATGGATTAATGGACAGGTTGAGGGTGAAGCAGGTTCAGGGTTGACTCCTTATGTATTCAATCCCAAAAATGGTGTGAATTCCATTCAGTGGGCAACTGGTCTAGAACTTATGTTAGGTATTAAGAATCCTAAACAAGTATTCCTCACTACAGACCATCCTAACGGTGGTCCTTTCATCTATTATCCAACGATCATCAGTTGGTTGATGAGTAAAAAAACGCGGGATGCAAAATTAGCAAGTATTAACAAAGCAGCATCTTCTAAGACAGGATTAGCGGATCTAACTCGGGAATATACTCTTGAAGAAATCGCTTGGATCACCCGAGCGGGAACGGCTCAATGTTTAGGATTGAAGAATAAAGGTCATCTCGGTTTGGGTGCAGATGGTGATGTTGCTGTTTATCGATTGGATCCCAATGATAAAGACGGAAAAACCATCGAAGACGCATTTTCTGATACAGCTTATACCATAAAATCTGGAGAAATTGTTGCACAAGATGGCAAGATAACAAAAACTTTCTTGGGAAACACTATCTATAGCGATGTGATGGATAAAGTCAAGAAAGACATGTTAGATTCCGTAATCGACGATGTGAAAGGAGCTTGGAACTCACGCTATTCCATTAATTATGGAAATTATGCAGTTCAAGAAGTATATGTCGAAAATCCAGTTGTACACAAAGGAGTTTAATAGAATAGTTAGAAAATTTATGAAATTTCGTTTAATCAATGCGTAAAATTTTATCAAGCAAACGGATCTGTGATAAAACATATGGAAAATCTACAAAAATCGAGAATAAACAAAATCACTTCCGAGATATCAGATGCTATTGTAGCTGATGATCTCGAACTTATACGTTCATGTTTTCAATGTGGCACTTGTACGGGTGGTTGTCCAAGTGGTCGGAGAACGGCGTTAAGAACGCGTGCAGTGATAAGGAAGGCACTTTTAGGGTTAGATGAAGTGTTAGATGATCCCGATATATGGTTGTGTTCTACCTGCTACACGTGTTTCGAACGTTGCCCTAGACAGGTTCCTGTTACCGATATTATCATCAAGCTCCGTAACTTAGCGACTCAAAAAGGAAAGATTCTCGCCCCACATAAGGGACTCACACATGTTCTCATCAATACGGGACACGGAGTTCCAATCAATGATAAAAAATGGTCA
Organism: Promethearchaeota archaeon; assembly: GCA_016839865.1. Next base: position 7,122 of record JAEOTN010000281.1, read on the forward strand.
GATCTTCGTGAATCTTTCGATCTTAATCCTCTACCACCAACCACTCATTCTCATCCAAAAGCAGTTAAGGAAATTCAAACTTTGGTGAAATCCTTAAAATTCGATAAACTTGTGGATTATGAACCACCTAAAAAAGAAGGAAAGAAAAAAGCTGTGAAAGGCGAGAAAAAGGAAGCTAAGCCA
>JAEOTN010000282.1 GCA_016839865.1 Promethearchaeota archaeon
AGATCCTCATCCACTGAACGTACAAAATATAGAGCTCCCAATGAGTGATTTGTGACTTGAAAATCAGTCGTTTGGTTTATAGGGATGACATTCATTTTTATAGGGGGATCTGGAGCTAAATATTGATAGATATTGAACGAAATATTTTCTGGATCTTGCCGTAACAATCTCCACGTTAAATAAACTTCTGAATCATTGTCTCCGAATAATGCAACCAATCCACGATTAAGTGGTTCCATTATACGTTCTCCTCCTGCGTGAGAGATTGGGGTGGAAAAATCTTTGTTATATATAGATAACTTATATATTCCAAAACTGGAAAAATAAATTGCAGGGAAAGTGATTCCCAATATCAGTATTACTTCTAAGCACTTAATCCATTTTTTGCGATTTGATTTTCTAGATCGTTTTGGATTCATACATATCCTCAAAGATTCCGTTGAAATTAAAATAGTGGATTGAAGACCAAACCAGTAAGTAACTTAGGGTCAAACCACGTCGATTTAGGGGGCATAACTCCTTTTTGATCTGCAACAACCTCTATGTCTTGCATTGAGACAGGATATAGGGAGAAGAATATTGCATTTCCTTTCTCAGTCACATACTTACTTATTTCTTCAGGGGCAGTCAACCCACCAACGAAGAAAATGTTATCACTTTTTCGAATATCTTGAATGCCTAAGATTGGACTTAATATTTTGTTTTGTAGTATTGAAACATCCAATCCATCAATGAAATCCTCAAAATCTGTTTGAGTAGGTGTTAGTTTGTACCAAGTATTTCCAAGATACATCCCAATTTCATGTTTTTGCTGAGGTGTGAAATTACCATCTACAACTTCGATACTGAAATTATCTCCCAATTTCTTGAGAAACTCGTTAGAATCCATTGGTAATTTACGGATCACGCGATTATAAGGTAAAATGCGGACTTGATGATCACTTGCAAGATAAAGCATAACATAGTTCCAATTTGCATTTTCTACGTAAGGAACTCCTGCTTGTTCCGCTCGTATTTTATGATAAGCTGCTGCAGAAGCTATCCTATGGTGTCCATCTGCGATGTAAATATCGACATTGGAAAAGGTTTCTTGGAATTTCTGAATCATTTTTTCTTTTGAGACTTTCCACAAAATATTGCGATACCCATAGGCTTCAAAATCAAAAACTGGTTTGGATTTTTTCACTTTATTGATTAATCTCTGAATTGAATTATTCTGCTTATATGCATTCCACACTAAACCCGTATTCATCCGAGATGCTGTTACATGAGCAGTACGATCTGCTAATGGTTTTTCACGTGTGAATTCATGAATTTTTATTCGTTCTTCATCATAATCACGAATATCCACACCAGTAATGATGCCTTCATGCCCAAATTCCTCAGATTCTTGACGATATATGTAAATTGATGGTTCTTTATCTTGAATAATAATTTCCTCATCAATGAGTCGTTCTAATTCTTTTTGAGCATTGGAATATACTTCATCCCCTTGTCCTTCTGGTAAGATAGCATGTATTGACGATTTTGCATTCTTTTTGAGTTCGAGTTCTTCTGGTTTTTCAATAATATCATAGGGGGGGATAGCAAAAGATGATGCATTAATGGGACGAAACCCACGAATTGGTCTTATTTTTACCATACTTAGATCTAATAGTGTGGGAACATAAAAGCGTTTTTTTGCTGAAAATTAATTATTCTCCAAGTAGATTTTGAGAACAAAATTGATATGCGGAATTCTCCAATATTCATAGGAGAATAAATGGCAATAAAAGATGAGTATCAAACCCAAGAAGGACGGATCAGTGAACGGAAAAACGTCCTTCAAAAGGATTTTTTGAAAGATTTCTTAATGGGGCTATTCTTTATTGCCGTTTTTACTGTAGCATTCTTAATAACATGGAATATTCTGGTTGGAAGAATATCCAACAGAGGGCACACCATAGGGATCTGTATGGGAGTTGCTTTTGTTTCTGCTACGTTTATTACATTTCTTACTAATTTTCTAATTTTTAATTTACCGGGGTACATAAAGAAACGAAGAAAGGAAAAAGCATTAAAAAAACGTAAAAAATTGGTTGAGAAATAGAAAAAATTTTTTAGATGAGTAGGATAGTAATAAATATCGAAAGCCCCGTAGTGTAGTGGTCAATTGTATGAGGGTAAACTTCCTCTGCAGACTATGCATTTGGGACTCTGAATCCCGAGACAGCGGTTCGAATCCGCTCGGGGCTATCTTTTTTATAAATAAATTAATATGAGAAATCCATCTCGATATGGCAAATCTGTCCTGTTTCTAAACGATTTTTCGTAACTTGAGGATCTATTCCACGTGCATAGGAAATTGCCCCAGTTAATAGCCCACCAACTGGACAAGCAGTATTCCCTTCGAGATCATATCCACCAACACGTTTCGGGCAAATTAAACACTTCTGTACAACGACTTTGCACTGATCATTTTGAACTGAGACTTCTAGTTCATCTGCAATATTAATTACACTCATGAGAGCATTTACAAGTTTCTCGTCGTCGTCTTTAACACTCACAATTTTTTTATCTAGCATCCCCTTCATTAACTCTCTGCCTATCCAAATTCCAAGAGCATCCATGGCATCTTGGGTTGACACACCGAGTTCCTTATTCAAAATAAAATCCCTATTCTTAATTAACCCATAACCAAGTCCTATTATCGTTTTATTTATGAAATCGGAAACTTCCTTTCGTCTTCTTATTCGAAACATGATATTACCTTCTTTTTAAAAAAAGTACGCGTAGACAAACCTTAATGTCTTAGGTTGAAAAATAAGGAAAATTC
>JAEOTN010000283.1 GCA_016839865.1 Promethearchaeota archaeon
GGTGAGATAACTCGGAATCTTTAAGTTTCATTAGCCTTGGTTAACAATCTGCTGTTTACTTATTAAAAACTTATGAATGAAACACTGAATGGAGAAGTAGTATGTAAAAAAGAAGAGATAAAAAAATCGTGAAGCTGGATATTATTTCTTTTTTCCTTTCTTAAGTTTTAAATATGGTTTGTATTTTGTGAGATCTGCTAAGTTTAATTCCTTAATGAGCTCTTCTGGGATATCTGGTTTTTCTAATAATGGTTCTGGATTTTCTACCAAGTTTTTCATCATTATAAGGAAATTAGCTGAATAGGCCCCTCCAGTAATTCTCTCATCAATAGTGAATCCAATATCAACTACGTCTTTAACCTCGATCTGAGAATCATCATTAATAACTACTCCTTTCCTATATCTTCCAACCGTAACAAAAGAGGATGCATTTCCGTATTCAAACATATGATGTACAAGCCTTCCCCCAACATCCACTGAACCTAAATTAGCAAATATGGAAGTGCAAAACAATGGATCACTTTCTATGTACGATGGGGATAACCTTCCTTTGTAATCTAGTCGTTTAATAATCCTATCTATAAATGTTTTTAAAAAACCGGGTAAACTCGCCATTAATTGAATGTGTTTTTCTGCGGCACCACCTGCTTCCGTTCTAGCCTCACTTACATTTCGATGCATTTTTCCACGAACAGTATCGAGAGTTTCATATGGACTAAAATCAAATTTTGTGAGGGTTTCAGGTGCTAATGGGACCAATTTTTGTTTTACTACAAATGCAAAATTTAATCGATTTCTTTGGAAATACAGTTTTCCTGAGATAAATCTGTTTAATTGCGGGTGCATTGCTACAGATCGTGCAGCTGCACAAAGACAAACCTGGAAAAGCGTTAAGCGATTTTTTTTTTCTAATCCATTGTCTTCGTTATATTTTTTTATAAAAGGTAATGTTTTACTCAAATCGTAGGTTTGAAGACAAATTCCCCATGATGTCTGGCGTAACGGCATTACATAGGGTTCTAGGACTTTTAGAGCACTCAATTTTATTTCCGTTCCATCATATCGTTTCATAATTATCACATTTCTTTTAATCTAGACGAATTGTTATTAGATGTGGTTCTTCCTTATAGTTTATAAAACTATTGTGAATCATGCATAAACTAACTATCTTGTTATGTCTTCTATGATGATCTCAAGAGGATTTTGAAATGATGCAACAATTCTTATAAATGATTCTTATAACTGGTAACAAAAGCGGGCAGTTTTTCCCACCAAATTATCTCTATTTTCATGAGATGCGTTAGTAATTGCTTTTTAATAGATGAACTCCCTAAAGATCTTCACGAGGGTTGTAAGTTGAAATTTCAAAACATAAACATTTCAGATCCAACAAAGCATTTTATTGATCTTAGACGTCACATGTGGATGAATAAGGTACCAATTAACCTACGCAGATTGATTTGGCAAATTGCCGTAACCGCCAAATATATTTCTGCCAAGATTCATGAGTCCAATCGAAAATTAGCTGGACTCAAGAATGTGTATGGTGAAGACCAATTGAATTTGGACTTAGCCTCAGATGATATTTTGATGCACCAACTTCAATATTCAGGGTTCGTGAAAGAATATGCATCAGAAGAACAAGCGGAAATTATAATAATTGGCACTGGTCCCGATGCACAGTATTTTGTTGCAGCTGATCCTTTAGATGGAAGTAGTTTAGTAGACGTTAATCTTGCTATTGGCACTATTATTGGGATTTATGAAGGTGATATCATGCAACCTGCTCGAAATTGTTTGGTTGCTTCCATGGGAATTGTGTATGGTCCTTTGATTACATTAGTGTATACTACAGGTAATGGAACTCATGAATTTGTCCTAAATCGAGAAGGAGAATATGTACTAAGTGAAGAAAATATCAAGATGAAGGATAAAGGCAAAATTTATGGCACAGGTGGATTACGTAGAGGATGGTCTCCTGAACATACAAAATGGATTGGAACTTTGGAGGACGAAGGGTATAAGGTTCGCTATTCTGGCGCATTTGTGGCGGATGTAAACCACATTCTCATTAAAGGAGGGGGTTGTTATGCTTATCCCTCTTCTCCAGAATTACCTGAAGGAAAAATGCGATTAATTTTCGAACTACAACCAATGTCATTTCTCGTTGAACAAGCGGGTGGTTTAGCTACCAATGGTACTGAAAACATCCTGGATATCAAACCAAAAAGTCTGGATCAACGAAGTCCAATCTATATCGGCTCGAAATACGAGGTCGAAAAAGCAAGAGAAATGTTAAAAAAATAAATGAGAGATTAGATTATCAAACTCTCTAATTTAGGTCTCAATGTATCAAACGTATATTTTGAAGTCGAAAAGGTTTCTATGCCAATCTGCTCTAAGAATTCTGCTAGTTCATCACTGAATAAGCGCATCCTTACCTCGATATTTGGATATTTTTGTTTGATCTGAGTTGCAATAGTAATTGAATCCTCGGCAGCTTCCTTGATACCAACGAACACCTGCGTTGCGGTTTTGATATCGATTTTTGGACTCTCAAGAAAATCCATCTGGGTTGGATCTCCCTCGATTGCAGTTATATCAGTTCCTTTATAATAATCAACTTCGTTTTCCCGTTCATCTACAACTACAACCTCTCTTCTAGATGCTTCTAACTTCTCCACCAAGACTTTAGTGAAGTTTGATATACCAATCACTATAGCCTTTCCTCTCTTTAGGTCAACCCATTCGGATTTCATTCTTGATATTGTAGATCGAGAAGTTGAGAAGCTAGTTGCATAATAAGGACGTTTTTCGAGAATTTCTCCTAACCGATCATCGAAAATGCGAACGTAAATTGGGCAATTTGGATTCAGTTTTCGAATGCGGTTCATTAAAATTAAGGTAGTCTTTGATTCGTTTTCCGTAATCACAATTGCCCGTGCACCAGGTATGTTTGCGTCTTCTAAAACGTTTTCTGCAATTGGATTACCAACGATCACAGGTTCACCATCTTCCAAGAGATCTGTAACTAAACTCTTGGTTTTTTCAATAAGCACATATTTTTGATTGTTATCTCGGAAGAAATCAGTAATTCGGCTACCAACATGACCATGATGGATGATTACAATGTGATCATGCTTTATATCCTTCGCTATAAGGCGACTGGTCAATTTTGTATCACGTTTTTCAAAACTTTTTTGAATTATGAATGCAAAAACCCCCTGCGAAATTACTACACTCCCAAGAAATTGATAAAGTATCGTCGCAGAATCTCCATCTATAGGTTCTCTAATATAAAATGTGTAGTATATAATA
>JAEOTN010000284.1 GCA_016839865.1 Promethearchaeota archaeon
ATGGTTGTTAACCATTTTCTAAACTCTATACTTTCTGGACTTTGTCTGATTTCCAATAGTTTCTCGGCATTAATTCTGCAATTGCCTTCTTTTAACTGAGGAAATCCCTTAATTTGAAGAATTCGACTCACCCGACTTTCTTGTTTGTTTGGAGAAAGACTTTTTTCAATAAATCGCAGTTTCTCATCAAATAATGGAAGTTCTTCATCCATAAAACCGGACAGAGCATTGAATGTTTTCATCTCTTCTAAACGTTTATTCAAGCCTGCAACCCCAAGAAGTCCTCTCTCAATTACTTCGTGAGTTTCTTTGTCATTTAAACCAAGTTTCTTATCTAGGTCTGTTTCTGAATAAAAATCAGCGTCATCAATTTGATTCAACTTAATTGAGAATTCGGATTCTTTGATATTTTTTCTAATCCTTTCTTTAATTACTTTAACGATAGATTGCTTAATAATTGGAGTGTTATAACTTAGTTCCTTTCTTAGCTGATTAATAGTATCATTTCCAAAATCATTGGGTATAGGCTCAATTTTCGAAGCTATATCTCTTTTTAATTTTATAAATTTCTTTTCCGAAATGTTACATTCCTCTTTAATATCTTTAAAGCAATTACTAATGTAATCCTTTCGCTTTAATGCTCTGACAGTTGTGAATGAATAGGAACCAAGTGGAAGTATACCTTTCTTTCTTCTTGATTCAAGAATACCTGCCTGACCTATCTGAGTTATGGCATAATCTGGGCAATGAATTTTAAAATCTTGACATCTTAATAATTGCAGTAATCCTTCATACCCAAATATTTTAATCAGATGAGGGATTTCCTTTAATTTCGTAGACTGTAGGATGTAAGTATCAAACAGCAACAACCTATAAATAAGGCCATTTAAATCAAAACTAATTTGATTACTTTTTGGTAGAAAAGTACCGCAAGGACTTAATAATCTTCTTTGTATTTCCATAAATTTGGTGATTTCAGATACCCAACATTTTGTTTGTATGGGGTCGCATCTCAATATTGAACATTTCTAAGTCTAATGTCAAATGTAGAGACACAGTCCTATTTTAAGGCATCGGATAACCATATACTTTTTTAAAATTTTCTCGAATATAATCGTGAGGTAAATCAATCAATCTTACCTCCTCTCGATTATTTATAGGGTCAAAAACTGGGTTTTCATCACAGAAGATAAAGTTCTGACTCTTATTTCTTTCTTTAATATTCTTAAGTCGATCTGATATGCGAAGCAATGGAGATATCGAGTGGGTTGAGCGATATGAGGTAAGAAGATAAGTTGTATTTCTTTTATCAACGGGTATCTTGTAGGCTCTATAGTCATCAGAAATAAAAACATTTAATTCGTCTACACTACTTACAGGTAAAATTTTTCCTAAAGGGGCCACTAAGATTATATACTGGCAATTTTTAATTATGGAAACTTTAAACTCAAAATGACCTGTTCCCCTCGCACAAATCTGTAAAGATTCAAGACCGACACCACCAATTATCCAGTTTGCAGTGATAATCCCCACACTGATAGTCTCATTATTCGATCTTTTCTGATTTTCCCAAATGTCTTCTAAGATTCTTTGAGTCAATTCTCCTGTAGTTGCTCTGTACTTATTCAATGGCTGCCCACCTATAAGATTAAAATCTCTTTCTGTTAGTGCATCTTTGCCACTGGTATCCATTTTGTGTATCTCATCAATTCCAGCAAGGTTATTTGTAAAAAAATTGAATTTAACTTCTCTTTTCGTGGGGATGCCTGCCTTTATAAGATTTGGAAATATTGGAGTGATGGTTGTGCCAGAGTCTAAAATAATGTTGATTTCGCATAAATTTGGGCTGTTATTGCAGATTTTTTTTATAAGGTTAGGTAAAATTTCATTAACTAATATACGGGCCAAGGACTTTTTTTCATCTAGGAAATGCCTTAATCGTTTAAAGTATTGATTTTCAATCCATGAAAAGCCAAAATAATCCTTTAGTAGTAGATCTAATGATTCGAATCTAGTTTTGTACTCTTTAAACATAGCGTCAATCTTCTCAAATCGTTCTCTAATGAGTCTCTTAAGATTGAAAAGTAGAGCATAAAGGAGCATAATTATTATTGTACTGAATGCAATAATCAAAACGTAGAGAGGATTTCCCAATTTGGGGAATAGAGTGAATAATGCAATAGCAAATGTCAATAATGAGACCAATACTATGAAAGATTCAAAACGGAATCGACCTATAAATTCTTTTATTTTATTTAATATCATTAATTCACCTCCGCTATCAATACTTCCCTTACGAAAGAAAGCTCGCAAAGGATAATGTTAATTATTTTTTCACAAAATAACGATGAATTGCAATGCCGTGTCGTCATCTTTAACCACCGCCGGTTTATCCGAGTAAGCTTCCGCCATTGGGGATATCACCCCTTAACACTAACGTTTTAAACATTGCCTACCTATTCATTCCCGGTTTGACCGGCTTAAAATCTTTAAGTAACATAAAAGAGAAAAAATATCAACAGTTAGGACAAAAAAAATTAAAATTAAGAGCTATTGGAGTGGTGGATAGAAACTCACCGAGCGTAATTATGAATAATGAGTGATGAATGATGAAGGGCGCCTGTTTTTTTTTGTTTGACAATTATTCTTGTATATCAAACATTTCAAAAATTCAATATATATTAAAATTTGATATATTTGAACTTAGCTCTGTTTTGCTCTGCAATTGGAGTGAAATCTTTTTTGACTGGCACCCAAAATACCGATTGTTCATTGATCATTAGTCATTGGTTCTATGTCCTCCATATCCAAAAGTGCAGTAATGGCTTTTGAAAACTGGCGTAAATCATCTAAATTCTTCCGGAGGATGTCAAAAACTATCTCGTAATCGATCTTCCAGTACCTGTGTACCAACATATTCCGAAAATGAGCCATCTTTCTTAATTCTTCAGATAGATTCCGGGGAATGATCTCTGCATC
>JAEOTN010000285.1 GCA_016839865.1 Promethearchaeota archaeon
AATTCTCTTTAATTCGATACATTTCATTAAATTCAACTCCCGGCAATGCTTTTATGATGGTTCGTGGAATTTCAAACCATGCTGCTACTTTCTTCTTCAGCTTGCGTTTATCCATAAATAAGTTGTCGGATTCTTCAATAAGTTGATGTTTAAACCATTCAGCGAAATGACGACCAGTATGGCACGGATCGTGGTAAGTGACCTTTTTGCCCTTGAGTTTCTTGTGTTCTTTAAACTCGAGTTTACCCTCAGTAATGAGGTTAGCAATGAGTTGCATAGCATGCATTGTCTCAAATTTATTTGCTTCACCCGTCCACTTTGGATAGTCAACGGTTAAGGTTCGGTAACATCCTGCACAAGAAAATAGCACTTGGTCAAATTGTGAGAAAAGTTTAACATTGTCTTCCATTAATCGTTTTGCAGTATCAATTTTCCCAACTCGGAAATATGGACTACCACAGCAAACTTCGTCGGTAAGAACGGTGACATCAAGCCCCACTTTTTGAAGTAACTTAACCGTAGCACCTGCAATATTCTTCTGTCGGTAAGCAGCTGTGCATCCAACGAAATATCCGATTTTTGCACCTTTCTTGTTGAGGATAGATTCATCAATTCCGGCTTCTTTTACCCAATCCATTCGTTCGGCTTTCTTTCCACCATAAGGATTATCTTCCTTAGCTACTACTTTGGTGACTAATTCGTGTTTATCACGAGCAGGTACTCCGGCTTCGAGTACGGCTGCTCTCAAAGCTTCAATTATGTCTACGGTACGAATGTCGTTCTCACATTGAGAAGAACATAGACCGCACGTTATACACGGGTAAATTACCTCTGCCACATTCTCATCAAGTTCAATTTCTCCTTCCAAAACAGCTCGTGCAATCCATACTTTTCCCGCATTGGAGTATGCTTCCCACCCGTATTCAATTTGTGCGGGACAAGCTTTCAACATGCCTTCATATAGAATTCCTTTATGTTCACCGACTCCTTTACGGCTAGGTTCTCCCGAATAAGCAAATTGGCATGCTTTACAGTGAATGCATCGATAAATATCGGTTTTTAAATCTGTTAGTCTTTCCATGATTATTCAACTCCGTATGCCAATTCTATGGCAACATTAGCCTCCCAGGGTGCATGATATAATTAGGATCAAACATTTCCTTTACCTTACGCAAGTATTTCAAATACATTCCCGCTTGCGAATACATCATTGGAGCGTGAATGTAAGGATCTGGTCTGTAGTTAATCCATCCTCGTGATAGACAATATTCAGAACTTTCTCGGTTCATGTCTTGAACACGTTGGAAGTCTTCTGGTTTGCTTGAATCGAAGCATACAATAGGCATACAAATAGCTTGTCTGCAACGTTCAATAGATGCTACCCACATGACCTCGGGGAAGTCATATTTTTTAAGAATTTTATTATATTCCACACAGAAATCGGCTGCCTCATTCCATGGAGTATACCAGGTAATGAATAGGAATCCTGCCTCATAATACGCATAAGGGATTGCAATTTTATTAGGTTTCCTCAACCGTGATGCTATTTGTTTGGGATGGAGTTTCCATTCTTTAATAGCATCAGGATCTTTGCACTTTGGATTCTTCTTAAACTCATTTGCATATCTATCAATGGTTTTCTCCACAAATGCTTGTTCCTCTGCGGATTGTGCCCATACTTCCCAATTCATCCACCATTCAGGTACACCAGCCTTTTGGAAGAAGCTATAGTCTTTTGGTATCTTATCCTTAGGCCAACGAGTTTGAATTAAAGGCCAATTGCCTCCTTGAACCATAACTGTGTTGTGAGCTATTCCAAATTCTAATTTTCCTAGCTCTAACGTAAGATTTTGCATATCGTAGGGATTAGACATTGCCCAAGCTTTAATGGTTTTATGTTCGGGATGTGGGTAAATTTTCACGACACCTTTGGTGAAGACACCCATTGCTCCTTGAGAACCCATAAACATGCTGAAAAGTTCAGGACCTAAGCCCCATTTGTAAAAGGGTTTAACTCCATGTAATGCCCACGAACCAAGCTTGATAATATCACCCGTAGGTAGGCATACTTCCCCACCCATGAAGTTATCACCTTGAGGTCCAACAGAGCTGGTATAGAGAGAGAAGCCTCGGTCAATAGCATCGCCCATTACGGTAGCGGCTGGAGGAGCTCCATCAGCTATTGGAGGACAGAATGCTGGATGATACTTTTCCATGTAAGCCCAAAGTTCGCCTGCTGTTACTCCAGGTTCAATTACTGCATAACGAGAATCTTCATCAATTTCGATAATTCGGTTCATCCGGGATAAATCTAATTGGACGCCTCCAGGTTTAATCAGCGCACATCCAAATCCACCAGATAATCCACCGCTTATGGGAGATACGGGGATTTTCCTCGTATTACACCATACGAGTATCTTTCGAACTTCTTCTGTGTATCGAGGACGAATAATAACTTCAGCAATTTGACTTTCTAACCCCATCACTGATTTTGCTAGGTAGCTCGCGCGAATAGCTGGGGAATCACTGACGTATTGTTTTCCAACGATCGATTGGAAATGCTCGATGTCTTTTTTTTCGACATTATTATAATGTACCATATTAAAATCACAATCACAAAATTCTCTTATAAGAAAGTTAAGCCTAACTCATCTCAGCTCCATATAAATTTTTTTTAACACACCTTACAAAAATCGGGAATTTGGATTGACATTGGTCGGATATCCGCACAGATAAAGCAAAATGGTTATTTTAGTTAATGATTCATTTAAACATAGAACCAATGCTGTGCTATTACAGAAAAAAAAGATATTCCTCAAAGGAATTTTGAAATTAAAGGATTATTAGTAAAAATTATTTATTACCATCGATCATTGCTTCTTTCTTGAAAAGGAGCTTTTTCAGTAACTAAAACATCTCGGGCTTCTATACCTTTTTCTGTTTCTGCTGTACCAAATTCTACTTTATCGTTTTCATTAAGTGTTGCAAATTCACCATCATCCGCTTTAATTTGGGAGTAGTGAACAAATATATCTTTGTCTCCTTCATCAGGAGTTATAAATCCGAAGCCTTTACGGCCATTGAACCATTTTACTGTTCCAGTTGTCATATATTTCACGTTATTTTGTATTTTGTTATGTTTCTAGCTGTAATCTCACAGTCAACTGACCGTTCATACTACTGACTAGATATAAATAGATAGAATCGAAAAATCATAAACCAATAAGAGTTAATGCAGTGCAAAAAATCATTAGAAGCAAATTATACTATTGACACTATGTTATTTACAGATGATTGAATTATTCATTTGTAAAAAAGGTTGGCTAAAAAATTGAAGCGAACTCGGATTTTTAGGGAATTTTATGGGTGCTTTTGGTGGTTTAGAAAAAAATATCAAAGTAATGTGTGACTCCTGAATACAGAAGAAAATATAAAAAAAAGGATGGATGAAAGTCATCTTCTCCACACTCATGTTTCTTCCGTAACATATTCGATGAAAAATTGATTATATTTGGAATGGTGAAATATTTGAAAATCCGCAACAGATATACAAAAAGCGTTCAATTCGTAGTAGTCATCCCACTGCTCCTTTATTATTTACTATACTATTAAATCTTTAATTAATTGAATAAGTCTATAACGACCATAGAAAGTATCTACTGCGAATTAACATACTGATAGACTATCGATACCCCATATGGAACCTTTATATTTCTCAAATCCAAATTGTGAATATCATGACAATGTATAACGTTAAGATCACCGTTGTTAAATGCGTGACACCAGAATATATATTTGATGGGAATGTTCCATTACGCCCCAATGGAGAAAAATACACAGTCTGCCAATCTTTTAAGGAGGGGGACGAATTCATAGCTGAGAATATGAGTAAACCGGAAGGCTTTTGCGGGTATGCATGGAAGGATATCTACTCTGATCTTCGAGTATTAGCGAAAGGGGGAGATCATGAGGGTTGGGTCGAAAAATATAAAATGTATAGTTGCTGTACTGATGGAATCCGCCCAGTATCGTTCTTATTAGAGCGAATAGAGCATTAATCTCCATAAAAACAATTTTTTCTATTTCATTCAGTGTTAAAGAGATATTTGGAGATTTTATATGGACAATCATAAAGAACCTGATCTTGAAGTAGATACCACACTGCGTCAATGCTTCTCCGAGGATAGTGATTTTTATTATAATGTTAAAAAGACTACGTTGAAACACTATGTTGAACAGATTTGGGGTAAATGGAATGAAGAATTCCAACGAGAGCGCCATAAAAAGAATTTCAACCCGAACCACACACAAATTATCCAATTCTGTGGGATAGATATTGGGATCCTAGCAATCGAAGAGAACTCAGAGGTGTTGATGGTCCATAACATTGAGATTTTACCAGAATATCAAAGTGGTGGAATAGGAACTCATCTAATGACGAAGATTATTCAAGAAGCTGATGAGAAGAGAAAAAATGTTCATTTACAGGTACTCAAATCCAATGCAAAGGCTAAAAAATTCTACCAAAGGTTAGGATTCGAGGTTGAAGTTGAGGGGGAAACCCATTTTCGTATGAAAATGGAATGTGAGGAAAACTAAACTATATTATTGACCACTTAATCAGTATTTTTATCAATATCCAAGATTTTCGAATAGAGATACAATGATCTAATAAGCGGACCGGTTGCATAGGAAGCAAAATCCACACTAGTTGATGTACTCCAATTTTCAAGCGTCCCCCACAGGATTTCATTTGTACCACGATCATCGTTATGTTGAAAATACATGTAATGTGAATGAAATCCTAATCCTGCTTCTGCATAGACTAAAAATGTTCGATCCCAAAAAGATAGTTCCAATAATCCCTCAATTGCCTGGCATAATTCCGAGCCGCCAATAACCGGAAAACCCATTGATTTGTAAGTCGTTACCGGCATTCCTCCAGTGATGACATTATTTTTCCTATCACGCACACCTGTCCCCCACATGTAACTTAATAAATGCCATGCTGCTCTTCGTGCGTGATCTAGCCATTTTTCTTCTTTCGTCAATTCATACGCTTTGGAAAAACATTTGATACATGCTATTGCGGTTACTAAGTCCCCTTGACGATTCGCAGCGTCCGTTTCGAAATACACACCATAATATTCTCCATCTTCCAATAATTTGATACAGGATAGTAATCCCTTTTTACCAGCGTTGAAGATCTTTTCCTCATCAAATACCACCCCCCACCAGAATAACATTGTAGCAGGATATATGCAAGCACCCGTTTCTTGGTTCCAAAAGGTTGTTCCATCCTCATTAAGTTCCTGATCCCATAATCCATCATTTTTTTGATACTTTAAAAGAAAATCCACAGTCTTGCGAATTGAATTTTTGAGTTTTTCTTCCATATCTCCAACGAAAATTGGATCGGTTTGTGATTTTTGTAAATCGACATATACTTGAAGAAGATTATAGGCAATCTGACCGGAGTAGGGAGGAGATACTATTAATTGGTCATATTTTCTTAGAACTCCAGGATTGTTTAATTCTCGAGAGAGTATATCGTATTTTTCAACTATGTAATGCCATAGTCCGTTTTTCAATTGAGGTTTCAGAGGAGGCGCTACCCAAGATATTCGTGTGCCCTTCTTATCTCGTTTAACAGGAAACCAATCCGTGAATCCTTTTTTTGGATCTTGTACGCGTCCGGTTGTCCAATATCCAAGTTTTTGGTTGTAAGTATCCAGATAGCTCCCTGCAATTGGACCTGATTGGATTAATGCGTCATTAAGAATTGGGGGAAGTAATTCTTTTAACAGAATTTCAAGATATCTCAATTCTTTCTTCCACAAATACAATGCCATAGGTCCAGTGATATACCCAACGGAAAAACAGTTTCCGATCGTAGTATATCTCAATTTTTTATAGTGAAATCCTTCTTTACCATCGGAATAATACATAATAAAACTCGATGGTGATTTTCCAGATGTACAATCTATAAGAAAATGGTTATACAAGGTTTCAAATGAAAGTTTTGCTTCAGATTCTAATTTATTAGCATATTTAATCGGAAGAGGTTTAATGGGTAATATTTTGAGTAGTTTCTCTCTAATCGGAGTAATTTTTTCTCCTTTTCCTGCAATTATGCAAAATCTAGTTTCAAAATTCACTTTTACTTTTTGAGAGAGAGTGATGTCTTTAGTAGTAGATTTAGCACTAAAGTTCAGTATTTCCGATTGATTTAATCCAATTAATCCACAGTAAAGATCTTTCGAATGTACAGTCCAAACTTGCCCAAATGCTCCTGTGGGAGGGACTTTCAATGAAAATTTTTCAATAGATTCTAGTTTTCGATATTTATTCCCAGAAAAATTCAGGTAATCATATTGATTCACTCCATGAAAATCTATTTTGAACTCTAGAGTTAGATTTTGAATAGCTAGAACATCGTAAAAATCCGGCTCAATGTGAACTACGGGAGAATCTTGTTCGATTTTTAATTTGAAAGATAAATTTCCAAAGAAATTTATGAACAGTGTTGATTCCTTCCCTATTGTCGAAACTTCTGAATAGGAATGAATTTTCAATTTCTTTCTTCCTGATTTTATTGATATCTCATTTATAGCTCGTATCCACTCAGAATTCTTCTTGATTGAAATACTTCCAATGTTTGTAACGGCTCCTATTCCATAATTCAACTTGAAAAAATCATTTTCAATCGTTTTTTCCATGCCTATTAGTTGTATAAACCCTCTAATAAAACCTTGAAAATTGATCATCAATAAGAAAATCAAGATAAAATTGAGGGAAGAATAAAATTTTCCATGATTTCACTAAAATGATTTTCAACATGACTAGATTGCGTTACAACCACCATATCATGCTCAAGATCAATGCAAATTCGTTGTTCCAATGCACCTAATGCACCAGGTCCCTCGAATCCTCCTAATTCCCACAACCACCATAAAAACCCATAACCCGAAAAACCATATCCCTCAAAATAGGAAGAGATATTGGTATGAAAGCTGGTAGAAATGTTTATCCAGTTCGTTGAAATTATTCTGTGACTGTTGAAAATACCTTGATTGAGATATAGCATCCCGAATTTTGCCATATCTCTAGCA
>JAEOTN010000286.1 GCA_016839865.1 Promethearchaeota archaeon
AATATGATTACCTAAATCTAGATCCTCGGAAATACAATACTACCATACGAGATTTACTGCAAATGAAAGGTGGGATAAATTTCAACGATACTCACGCGGATTGGATACTTTATGCAACAAGTCCTGATTGGGCAAAATATGCGTTAGAATTGCCCTTGGTTCATGATCCTGGAGAAGGATGGCACTATTCTACCCCTCAGACAAATTTACTTTCGATAATTTTCAAAAAGGAAAGTGGGATGAGTACAAAAGAATTTGCAGATATACATCTTTATGATCCCTTAGGTATTCATCCTGCCTATTGGGGTCAAGATCCTCAAGGATATTACAAAGGAGGGCATGAAATGTACTTTACTCCTCGAGATCTTGCTCGATTCGGTGTCCTTTATCTCAATAACGGTTCCATAGATGGTAAACAAATAGTACCAAAGGAATGGGTATTAGAATCAACCACCGATTATGCTGGGGTCTTGGTCGAGGAAGATATTGCCATGACAGAAGGAGTTCGATCCACATTTTACCAAGGTACGGGATATGGGTATCAATGGTGGACAAAAGAGATTGATGGATATTGGTCCTATTCTGCAAGAGGTTTTGGAGGACAATTTGTGTACTGCTTCCCCGAGCTGGAAATGGTTGTTGTTACAACTGCAACCGGTGACGTAGATGATTACTACCCGGAACAATATAGTGCGATTATTAATCTGATTGAGTACAATATCATGGATTCCATCATATCTTAGGTGGAAAATCAAAGTTTGCGAAGAATATACTCAATCATTGATACCCAATCGACCCATTCCTCTGACTTCAGAATCTCCCACTTCATTTTATGCACCATTTCCATTCCCTCAAAAAATGGATCAGGTTCATCATCTTCGGATTTTTCAAGCACTTCTGTTCTTAATCTTCATTCTGAAATTTTAAAAGGAGAACCAATGTGATACTTTAAAAACAAATGTAATCCATCAATTTCACCTATAGCATTACTCCGTCTACCTTTAAAGAAATTAGTTGTATTATTATTTAACTTCTTAACTAAAAACACAGTGTGAAAAAATGGAAAAACAATTTTTAGAACAATCCAGATTCAGTGATAAGAGTTTGAAGAACTTCAATCTTGTAATGTTCTTTCTGCATTTTATCCAAGCGTTAACTATGCTATTACTTGGTCTTTTTGTGTCTAATATCCGAGATTTTAAATTACCAATTACAACTACCTATCTCGAATTCATCCCAGGACCAGATATTTTAGCTCCCAACTACCAAACTATCGGATCTATCCCAATTGGCCCAATAGTATCATCATTTCTATTTCTATCAGCGTTAGCACATTTCCTTATTGCAGTACCGTTCAATAAATTCTATAATGAATCTCTAGATAAGCATGTGAACTATTTCCGCTGGTTCGAATATGCGTTAAGCTCTTCAGTAATGATCGTTTTGATAGCTATGTTCTTTGGAGTATATGATTTATCCAGTTTGCTATTGATCTTTGGCGCAAATGCTACAATGAACCTTTTAGGTTTGATGATGGAAATCCACAATCAAACTACTAAAAAAACTCGTTGGATTGCATTTAATCTTGGTTGGGTAGTAGGTTTACTTCCGTGGATTGTAATTATTCTCTATTTACTTGGTAATAATGTAGAGTTCAGTCAAGTTCCATGGTTTGTATGGGCGATTTTCTTCAGTTATGGAGTCTTGTTCTTCAGCTTTCCAATTAATATGTTTTTACAATATAAGAAAGTTGGAAAATTCCAAGATTACCGATTTGGAGAGAGAGGATACATAATATTATCTCTAGTAGCAAAAACTCTATTAGCTTGGCTTGTATTTGCCGGTGTACTTCAACCATCTTAATTCTTTTACCTTTTTTTTATTGTTTCTTAAGAGATCCAGTTATTCCTAAGCTGATTAAGCTTATATCAAATTAATTTTCTGCATATAAGTAAAAATAGTTACATACAATTGCCAATGTGTCTTTTTGACAAATGGAATATTAACTCAAAAATAAAATGCATTTTTGTGTTAAGATTTAATATGGAATTAAAACGTAGCACTTTACCCGCCTATTTCATACCTCTTTTTATGGTATGGGTGGCTTTGTGCAATATTAGTGTAATTATTCTTTCAATCGTGTTTTTTAAGAAGAATATTAATTTTGTAGGAATAATTGAGTTGTCTGCAGGTGTGGATTTAGGAATTATTTTGGGGATCAATATCCTAAGTCTAATTTTATTGTATCCTCTTTTTAAAATGGACCCTATTACACCGTTCTTTATTCCCGCTTTAATATGGTTTGTTTTGGTTACTGCAACCTATGTCCTATTTGGGATGTATATTTTGTTGATCTTTGGAGTAGTTCAGCTAGGAGCCGACATTTGGTTTGAAGTGAAGTATCGAAAACTACTGAAAAACCAGAATTCGAAGGATCAGTAGTGAATACACATCTTGAGGATTTTTCCTCTTTTTTTTCTAGCTATAACCATTTTTAATAAGACAAAATTTCTAAGATCTCTTATTTTTTTGTTTCATTTCGTCCCGTATACGACGATACATAACAATGGGAGAATCTGCAGGAAATAATTTATCCCCATCTTTCATTTTTAATTCAGTTATCTTTGGAATTTGTGTTTCTACAACTCTTCTATCTTGATGCGCAATAATTTTGCTAAAGAATCTCCCAAACAAACTAATTAAACCTCTAAATATCGGAATTCGAGTGATTTTATGGATGAATCGAAGGTAGAGGATTGTGTTTTCTTCATCTATGGGTGTAAAGGCTATAATAATGCGTGCTTTTTCTGAGAATTTATTTTGCCATAATTGAGGAAAGCGGAATCGGATAATTGGTCGATAGGGTGGTTTTTTCATGTCATTGGGTAGAATTGAAACTTCTCCATTTTCTCTATGATTTGCTACCCATATTTTTTCTAAATTATTTGAGAATTCCACATACGGTCCATCACTTACTCTACGATCTCCTCTGCCTATTGTATTGTGATGTACAATCCATAAATGGGCAACATCTAATTGATTTTCGATGCACCTGCTGTAATGGGTTTTCCATGGGTCTTTCAAGGTGAAAT
>JAEOTN010000287.1 GCA_016839865.1 Promethearchaeota archaeon
CCTTTACTCGGAAAAATTTCTTTTTGACGTCAATGAAGATTTCACTCGCACCGCAGACTGCTGGTTTTCCCATACCCCGTGCAACTACCGCAGCATGTGATGTTTTACCACCATGTTGAGTTAACACACCTTCAGCAGCTATTAATCCATGAATGTCATCTGGTTTTGTTTCAGGTCGAACTAGTATAACTTGTTTACCTGCATTAGTCCATGATTCAGCATCTTCCGGTTCAAATACTACTTGCCCGGATACTGCACCAGGGGATGCATTGATTCCCGTGGTTAATAATTCGTATTTTGCTTTATCATCAATACGTTTGAACAATAAGCTAGTTAATTTATCAGCATCTACTCGTAGAATTGCTTCTTCTTTATTGATATAGCCTTCATGCATCATATCAATAGCAATTTTAACCATAGATAAAGCAGTTCGTTTTCCAGTTCGGGTTTGGAGTAAGAATAATTTTCCTTCTTGAACTGTAAACTCAATGTCTTGCATATCTTTGTAATGATCTTCTAACTTATCCATTAATTCAGACAATTCTGCATGAACTTTTGGAAATTCTTCTTTCATATCATTGAATTTCTTAGGAGTTCGAATACCTGCTACAACGTCTTCACCCTGTGCATTCGTTAGATATTCACCAAATTTTACTTTCTCACCAGTTGCTGGATCACGTGTAAAAGCTACTCCGGTTAAGGAGGAGTCCCCCATATTTCCGAAAACCATTTGTTGTACATTTACTGCAGTTCCAAAATTTGGAATTCGGTTGAATTTTCGGTAATATACTGCTCGAGGACTATTCCACGAGTCGAAAACAGCTCGAATAGCTTTATACAATTGCTCCTTAGGATCATCTGGAAATTCTTCACCAATTTTCTCCTTGTAAAGCATTTTATACTGCTTGATTATTTCCTTGAGATGATCGATAGTGAGATCAGTATCTTGCGCATTTTCTCCCAGTTTACTCTTTACACCATGAAGAATCTGCTCAAAATCACCATGATCAATTCCCATAACGACATCACCGAACATTTGAATGAATCTTCGGTAGGCATCTTGTGCGAATCGCTCATTCCCGGTTTTCTTCGTTAGTCCTACAAGATTTTTTTCAGTCAATCCGAGGTTTAACACGGTATCCATCATACCGGGCATAGACATTGGTGCACCACTTCTTACGCTAACAAGAAGAGGATCATTATCATCACCAAAATTCTTTCCAGTCAATTTCTCTAAGTTCTTCAATGATTCCTCTACTTTTGGGGTGATATCTTCCAAGAAATTCGGATTATCGAAAAACTCTAAACAAGCTTGGCATGTAATAGTGAATCCTTGAGGGATTGGAAACCCCAATTTAGTCATTTCTGCCAAGTTTGCTCCTTTACCACCGAGTGTGTTCTTTAATTCCTTAGAACCCTCGGAGAACATGTATAAAAACTTATCTTTTGCCATAGAAATCAGTTTACTTTTGTTCCTTTTTTCCAGAACCAATGGGTGTGCGTATTAATCATGAAAATAAAATCTTTCCCAAGAAAATATAAGAAGGGGAACCAGAAAGTTATCGATAGTTGGATTAATCTTTATAAAAAAAATCCAATTTTCTTGAAATATAACACCCAAATATTATACTGGTATTTATTTTTAGGTGGAACAATTTTACTAGATAGTAATTCGAGGATATCTCAGATGATTGCCCAACGATATCGAACTCATTTGAAAAAAGAAGTTCCAGCGATAAATCAATGTGTAGCAACTGCCAAAACAACTGATTCTCTATTTATTGTAACGGGTGATATTGAACACAACGTAACCCTTTATGATGATCAGCTAGAACTAGTTCAACAAATTCCGTTTAAGGGTTGGATTCGTTGCTGTGATGTTTATGATATAGACAGTAATGGGAACCATGAAATCGCCATAGGGTCTGGAGATAATTCAGTACGTGTATTCCGCTATGAAGAAGAAAGTGGGTATTCTGAGTTATGGAGATACGACTTCAACAATAAGGTAACCACGATCAGCATTGGAGATATAAACTATGATGGTCGTGCTGAAGTCATTGCAGGAGGATGGGATAATTCTCTAAAAGTTTTTGATGGATTAACAGGCGTCCTTCTCTGGGAGTTAGATTTTGATGATTGGGTAACATTAGCAAAAATTCTCGATGTTAATCATGATGGTCTTCCAGAAGTTGTAGTTGGATTAAAGAAAGGACAATTGGGAGTAATAAATGGAATTACTGGTGAATGCTTATGGGATTACCAATTCGAAAAACGAATAAATGCATGTGATTTAGTTCATCTTGCTAATAACAAATATCCCCATTTAGTGGTCGGGGGTGATGATAGTACGTTATTCCTTTTCGATTTAGATGGAAATTTAGTAAATAAAGTAGAAACTCCTGATCGAATCTTGTGTATCTCTCACGGGGATATAAACAACGATAATTATAACGAAATATTTGTCACACTGGCTGACAAAAGATTGTATGTTTACGAAAGTGAAGACACTGGGTTGCCAGAAAACTTATCACTTAAAGTTCGTTGGAAAGCGACTTTATCAAATGTGGGAACTGGTCTCACATTAAGTACTCATTTTCCTGATAACGTCCCTAAAATCATTGTTACTGGATATACCAAGGACATTCGTATTTTAGAAGACAATTTTTTTAACTCAGATAAGCAAATGGAAAATGGTCAACATTTGCCTCCCTCACTAACTAATCATGAAGAAAAACTTAGAGATTTACTCGGATCAGATGTAGATTTAGAATTCTATAATCAAGAGGATGCTTTTTTTTTTCCAAAAAAAATTGAAACACTAAATCAACTTATTCCCTCAAATTTCGAATCCAAGTCTGAATCTTATACATTTATGAATCTGAAAGAAGTATTTGAGAACAAATATCTTCTAGATCGGCAAGTAGAGCAAATTCAACAATATTCTTCTACTAAGAAAAAAGCAATGGTTGTGTTTCCCTCTCACATATATGATTTAGATCAGATTGAGGATTATTCAAGCAAAATAAAATTAACTGCGGGAAAGAGGAAACCTGTAAAAAAGAAACCTAAAGCGAAAGTAACACCAAGTGTTGGGGTAGATGCATCATCTGATAAACGGGAACAATTTCTAGATATCTTGCATCAAGCAGGATTGGTTAGTTCAAAAGCAAAAATACAAGCGTTAATGGAAGACAACGGATTTTCTACTGCGGAATTTGAATTAATTTTTAAAATATTAAAGGATAAAGAAGGTATTTTGATATATAGCCGTTCTGCTCCTCGTGGATACAGTATTAAAACAGTAGAATCAGCAGAGATAACAACCAAACCCCCTATTTCAGCTGAAAATGAAGCACCCAAACCAAAACCAAAACTGAAAGAAGTAAAAATTAAGACTCCTCCTAAAGAAGCAGATATCTCTTCGTCAAATGAAGCTTTTCTCAATCTTGTAAAAGAGAATCAACCTGTGAGTTCAAAAGCTAAAATGCTGGAATTAGCAGAGTCTATTAATTTAGATAAAAGTTCCGCTGAAAAAGTTATTGCCCAGTTAAAAGAACTCGGTGTGTTAACATATTCAAAGAGTTCACCACGTGGATGGTCAGCACAATAATTTACTCTTTACTTTCTTCTTCTTCTTCCTGGTTTTCTTTAATTTGTTTTTTCAATAAACCAAAAGTCGCATCGAAATATTCATCAACTAATGAGAGTTTCTGAATCACTTGTTTCATTCGCTTGATATCTTCTTCAGAATCAATTTTCTCATACATCTGTAAAATGATTGTACATAGTCGTTCTGCAGTGCTAAAATTCTGGTTGTTGTACAAATCAACAACAATTGCTTCTAACTCTATCGCAGATTGTTTTAATACTTCTAAATTATCGGAGTTGGTCTCATTTTCTTCGGAATTCGCCAATAGGAAAGTACACCTTTACGTTTGTGTATGAAAATAAAAAAAAAATGGTATAAATAAATTGGGGTAACTGAATTGTCATTACATAGATGTCTGTGCATCGGATGGTTTTCCAGTTCCAGAAAGCTTGTATTTAATTTCGAAGCGATCTCCTGCCTCGATTTTCTCAACTTTCCATTTTAGAATGTCAGAACCTTCCTCTTTCGTTACTTCCACTGGTTCTAGACTTAATCCACTGTACTCAAAATTCTCAGGTACTTTATCTGCCATTTCGTAATTACGTAGTGCGAAGTCACCTGTGTTCACAACATAAAGGGTAATCTCATATTCACCTTCCGCAGATAGGGCCGTGATTTCCTTACCACGGATGATTCTCTTCCTAACGTGCAAAACAGGAATCTCAATAACTTCTGGAATTACCTCTAATGGTTTACCCGCTGGGTAGGTATTTGCGTTATATACCACATCAGATGAGTAAATTATGGATTTATCTGGTCTGTCTGAAACAATTGGATAAGTCACTTCAACAAAATCACCAGGTTTGAATGCACCCAATGGTTTATCCTTGAGATCATCAAGTTTCACAGTCACTCCATCACTATTAATGATGATGTTGTCTGCATCTACTTCAATTTCATCACCGTTATAACTTACAACTACATCAGTAGCTGACTCTGGAGGTCGGAATCCATTCTGAATGTTTTCAGTGAGAATGACTTCATTCAAATCAGCTCCACCAGTGTTTTCCACCTTCATATTTACATTAAAGGTAGTCTCACGGAAGGAAGCAAGTTCTTCTATATCATATGATAATTCGCCTGCGATTGAAGCAACTGCTAATTCCACATCATTGATTTCCAAAATGCCTTCAGTAGCTATTTGATGGTCTGCGATTACGAAGAATTGCACTTTTGTCTTGAATACGGGTTCTCTTCCTGCTTCGGCATCAAATTCCCAGATGTTAGACTTCCATTTTGCACCTTCAGGTAATGGGCTTACCTCTCCAGGATCTACATCTACAAATTTTGAATCATTAACTGGATTATACACATCTGCGTTTACTAATCGCACCAAATATTCACTCTTGTTTTCAAACACAAACTGACATTCATATCTATCTGGTGTCTCATCTGTTTCTGAAAATCCAGTGTAAAATGAATTATTGGTGTAAGCATCGAATTTATCAATACTGAGTCCACTCAAGGATATTGGAGCTGAATATTTCGCATAGATTTTACCAGAACGGACTTTTGTGTCTTTATCCTCAACATTAACTTCTAGTTTGAGTTCTAATATCTCTTCAGCCTTAGCTTTAAGTTCTTCAATAACCCACTTAATGCCCTTTCCTTCATCAAATGTTCCTTCATCAGTTTCGCCAGCTGTTGATCTTTCCACTCGAGCGCGTTCAAACAAATCTGGGATGAATTTGATAATTTCTACATTTTCAAGCTTATGATCGGTAACGTTTGTTACAGTAATGGAGTAATAAATCTCATTGTCTGCATTCAATACTAATGAATAGCTCTCTGTATCAGGGTCATTAAGGGTGCTAATAAATTCTGTCACATCAATGTGGCGTGCAGCTTTCTCTTTAACCTCATAACTTTTCTCCTCTTTCTCTCCAGGAGCTAACTCATAAATGGATAATGTTTCGTTTTCAAAATCTGTACTATCAATATCCTTTAACGTTAAATCAATGTCCCATAATCGGTCTTTTGAGCTGACATTTTCAATGCTGAACTCACCAGAGGTGATACTTTCTTCTTCAGCATCACTACCATCATGTTCTAAGTAGATTTTGCTCTTTTCCAATATTTTAACAGGAACCAGTTTACCTTCTGTCTTGCCTTTTGCAAGTTTGATCACGCCCTCTTTCTGACCTGAATCATGGTCAATAGTTTCAATAGTATCGGATTCATATGCCATTTCTCCGCTATCCATTTGACGTCGTTTGTAATCTTGCGCCTTATTGTATTCATTCATCTCGTCTGCTCCGAAACCTAATTTTCCAGAGAGAGACTTGATTTTTTCAAAGTAATCATTGACCTCGGAAGAAGTATTACCTTTCAACCTCACTTCCGCTCCACTATCCACAGCACTTCGGACAGCACTAACGGATTCACTTGAGAGGTCGGCTGTTAAATCTGAGAATTTATCAAAAAGGGTTTCTGAACTAACGTTCAAATGAGCCCTGAGTCTTCGCCCGACTTCAACGTATCCTAAGGATCCTAAATCTAATTTTGCCATAATAATTTCAACCTTTTTTAATTTTAAAAGGATTGAATAAGTATCAGCTTAGATCTAAAAAAACATTTAGTTGAATTTTTAAAAAATAAATTGGATCATACTTTTTTTCCAGAACTATTAGGACGCTTTCACTTTTACTCTATTGGTAGTTAACAGACACGAGGAATCGGTTCTCCATAAGGAGGATCCATAAATTTTGTTCCTCCATATTCCGATTTCAATAAAACCATTCCAGAATTTTCTTCTTGAGCAATTCCGACAATTTTCGCCCCTTCACCCAAATCATACGAACGTAGTTTCTCTAGCACGGATTGTGCATGCTTTCCATCCACAGCAATTAATGCCTTTCCTTCAGAAGCCAAATGATATGGGTTTAGACCCAAAATGTTGCAGATCGAACGAACTTCAGTTTGAATTGGGATTTCCTTTTCATCCAATAGGATACTTATATTAGATTGCTGAGCCCATTGGTTTAAAGCGGAAGCAAGCCCACCACGTGTAGGATCTTTCATCGCATGAATTCCCTCATAAATCTCTCCCAGTCCTTCGATCATATCTACTAGAATAGCTACGTCTGAAACCAATTCTGTTTTCAAGTCAATACCTCGACGATTTGCAATTAACGCAGCTTCATGATCTCCTAAAGGTCCGGTAACAATGATTTTATCCCCTGGTTTAACATTGTTATCTGCAATATACCGTTTTTTAGGTCGCAATCCAATTCCCGTTGTACTCATCATCACTTTATCAAGTTGTCCTTTCGGAATCACTTTCGTATCTCCACATATTAGTGCAACTCCATGAGTTTCAAGAGCTTTGTTAAAGGAATCCATGAATCTTTTTAGCTCTACAAAGGAGAATCCTTCCTCAATGAATACAGTGGATGAAATTGCAATGCATCTTGCTCCCATCATCGCAATATCATTAATGGTACTAGCAGCACTTAGTAAACCAATATCTCCGCCTGGAAATTCCAAAGGGTGTATAGTATGTCCGTCTGCTGACATAACGATCTCCATATCAGAATTCTGTAATGCCACTGTAGCTCCATCATCAAAGGCATCCAAACCAATACCATCCCCCACTTTTCGTAAAGTCGCACTAGAGGTGATGAATTTAATTAATTCTTCTTGCAATAATCCTCCAGCACCATGAGATAGTAACACAACTTTATCGTCCGATTTATTCTGGTCTTGCATTTCTCTACGTGAATAGAAAGTTTTATGTCTAATAGAAATTTCGAATCACAAAATACACCAATTAAATTCCCGCCATGCCCAATATTCCAAAGTACAAGATTTCTCCATCAGACAGTGATGAATGGTTTATCATTGAACTTGATGGGAAAAATTTGAAGATTGATGTGGAAAAACGCGTTTTAACAACAAGATACGACTGTATTCCCCATCCTGTTGAAATAAAAAGTTCAAATTCTTGTATATCCTGTTCCCATTATTGTTGTTATATGGGATGTTACGTCTCGCCAGTAGAAATTAAGTTTATTGAGGAAATTCTCCCAGAGTTAAAATCCTACCTTCCTGAAGATAGTCAAGTAATTTTGAAGAAGTATAATGATGAGTTCTATCTACCTGAGGACTATGATCCCGAAGAGAAATTGTATAAAACCCGATGTTCTCCTGAAGAACCCACACGTTTTTATTATGATGAGGATGTTGATGAGCAGGAAATTGATGAAGATGAAGAAGTAGAAATTGATGTAACAGAGGACACGGAAGATATTAAAAATTCAGAAGATTTAGAAGCGGATATTACGGAAATACCCGATTCTAAATGCTTATTTCTGATGGCTGATGGGCTTTGTGCTCTTCATAAATATTGTGACGATAAAGGATTAGAATGGCCGATAGATAAATTCAATATTTGTACGACATTTCCAATTGATATCAGAGTAGCTCGAAATGAAACTGCTCAAGAAGCACCCTATCCAATGGAGAAACGTGTTGATGATGAATGTAGCACTCTGAAAATGATGGATGAATATGAAGATTTTCTCTATACTAAGATGAACTGTATTAACTTAAGTTCAAAGATCAAGGCAAAGAAGAATATACCCTATATCATCGATTCCATGAAATATGCAATTGTGAGTAGATTTGGTGAAGAAATGTGGAAAGCTCTTCACGATTATGCACAAATTTTGCAAAATAGCTCCTAAGTTTATATTATAAATTCTCTTTTTATTACGTGAAGGAAAATGCAATCATTTCTAGAGCTAGAATTCTATCCAAAAATATCACCCGCAGACTTGACTAAATTCGCAGCGCTAATTAAGGAAAATAAATCACATTGGGGTGCTCCATTCTTCATGGACGTACATTCTCATGTAGATTTAGATAAACTTCATGAAATTTGTGATCCTATCTTGGAGGATCCGCCCAATAATTTGATTATTCTTGGAACTGGCGGTTCTATTCAAACAATGATGGCTCTAGAGGGATTAACTCAATGCAATTTTATACCTGTAGTATCCTCGCGACCTAGAGAACTTGCAGCTATTTTGCAGATTTGTGACCCTGTAGAGTCATTAGTTATCCCTATATCACGAGGGGGCAAAACCTTGGATGTTAATTCCACATTGGATGTTTTTTCAGAGTATCCAATTTTAGCATTAAGTTCTCAAGGTCCTATGTATTCTTATGTCCAAAAAAAAAAGGTTCCAATTTTACCTGTTCCCGATTTATCAGGAAGATATGCAGCAAGTGTTACTAACGTTGCGCTAGTTCCGGCATATATAGCAGGAATTGACATCAATACTTTCCTGAAGAGTCTAAATGAATCATATACCAAATATAAGAATCTAAATGATCTTGATAATAATCTTGCATTGCAATTCGCATCTTATTTATACAAATTATATGAAAAAAGTTATCGAAACTGTTTCATAATGCCTTACTCGTCATATTTAGAGGGTGCTGCAGGACTCTTTGTACAAGAAATCAGTGAAAGTTCCGGAAAAGACCAAAAGGGGATTCTAGGTACAAAACAGGAAGCGCCTTTATGCCAACATTCAGTTCTTGAATTATTATTAGGTGGATCCCGTGGACATACCATACCTTTTCTATGGACAACAAG
This sequence comes from Promethearchaeota archaeon, assembly GCA_016839865.1. The sequence continues at coordinate 9,255 of JAEOTN010000287.1, forward strand.
ATCTGAACCAGAAGATATCAAAATTAAAAATCCCGATTTTTCATTAAAAAATCAAACAGCGCTACAAATAATCAACCATCAAGCAGATGCGACCTTCCAAGCTCTAATAACCCAAGGCTTGCCATCTGCAATGTTGAGTTTGAAGGAGATCAGCATCCAAAATATTGCTCATTTGATAGCTTTCATTCAATCTGCAGTATATTACTTCTGCTTATTGCTTGATGTGAATTGGGAAAATAACCCATCCGTGAATAAGGGTAAAAGCATATGTAATACTGCAATTCAGTCTTTACAAACCAGAGAAGAAAGAAAAAAACAAAGAGAGAAAATTGCACTGGAAAAATTCCCTAAATGAAATTTTTTTTTACATCTAGAAAGAACACCTACAAAAAATCATTTAGGCATAATTTACGTAGATCCATTCATACCGATAAATTCATCAATGTTGGGACACCTCCAAACACGCAAAAAAGGAAAAC
>JAEOTN010000004.1 GCA_016839865.1 Promethearchaeota archaeon
ATCGGAAAATTATTCAATCTCACGAAGATACAAAAGGGTTTGAGGGAACTACACCTGCGAGTTTCACATGGAATTAAGAAAGAACTTGTTCCATTGGTAAAACTGAAAGGTATAGGAAGAGTGCGAGCCAGAATGCTCTTTAATTCCGGATTTAAATCGATAGCTTCTCTAAGAAGAGCAGAGCCACGAGAATTAGCTCGTATACCATCAATAGGACCTAAAATCGTTAGAAATATTAAGGAACAAGTGGGAGAACCAATGTTTGACCAGGAATTAGAGGTTTCTTAGAGTTTTTTTTAATTCTAGCTTGAATTTTCCTCAAACAAAAGATAATTAATTGCCTTTGACAACGTACAATTTTACCAGTGAATTGTGTATCTTCACTGAAGCTGAGAAGGTGGTCGGAGTTGTCCGAGAAAAGTATCAATAGATATACCGCATTATGTCCTCTTTGCGGTGAAACATCAACATTTGATATAGATGATAATGAATTATTTAACAATATGCAGGGAGATTTAGCTACTTTTACTTTAGATTCCCATGGGAATCCTCCACATATTTTATTTGTTTACATTGACAAGCAGAAAAATATCAGAGGTACATACCCCTTCTTAGTAAAACAATCTGCACCCCTTGGAAAAAGTGGTTTACATTTCAATCACTTTGTTGACGCAACATCTGATGTTACCCCAGAAGACGCGGAAAGTTCTGGCTTAAGAGTAATTCCTTGTGATGTCCAAATAAACGGAAAAATCAAGAAAAGTTATCCATATGAAATCTCTTTACCCGAAATTTTAGGATTATTAATTCAAAATAGAAAGCTTGTATCACTACCAATATCTACTGAAAAATTCGTGGAAACATTCACAAGTATAGACAATGACCAACCAATAATCGTTAATACAATTAGTTCACAAATCAGTAAGAACTACAAAAATGCTCAGAAAGCAAAAAAAACGATCGGAAAAACGGATCCCCAATTAGCAAATAGGATAAATATTGTTGATTCTTTAGCAGCTGGTTCTATTCTAAAAACTATGGCAAAACACTCTGTTGAAATGGATAGGAAGGGAAGAGAATTACAAGAAATCATGATGTATTCCGAATGGTTAAGGCATTATCATAGAACATATTTCATTGTTCATGATTCAGAAAAAATTAGAGGAAGCAATTTCCTTGGAAGATTCTCCGGCATTATGGGAGGAAAACCACTCATCGCATGTAATATAGATGGGATGGGAAAAATCGAACCATGTAAAAACGTTCAAACATTCAAAGATGGATTGGGAGAAATTGGAAGATTAATCAAGAAAGATTTTGTGAAAAGAAAATTCACAGGAACAATCTTTCATGCCTTAAGCGAACAAAACGCATATCGATTACTTGAGTATCTTAGTATAATGTTCAAAATAGACAAAGAAGAACTACAAATTGAATCCTGTTGTTCAACAATTGGTATCAATGGGGGATTAGGAGTCTTAGGATTGTCCATTTATCCAAAAATGTAAACTAGTTCTTGAGAAAATTTTTTGAGGTAAGAATTCCTTCATTCTTCATTGCAAGGGATTCCAAGATGTCAGCTGAGACTCAAACTAATCAGTCAAGAACTAACCAGTTGTTAGAAAAGACGCAGCTAGTGAAAGGTCTTCAAGATATTAAGGATTGGTTTCAAGAAAAGAATTGGTCTGAATTTAGTCTTAATGCGACAATCATTGTTTTACTGATCACTCTTGGAATATTAGTTCGATTACTTCTTGCTTATAATTACAGATTAGATTATGCAATGCCTACAACCGAAATAATTTGGGATAGACATGTTTATTTTTATCCAAACGGCACCATTTTAGAAGGATACGGAGATTTCCCTTTTTATTATTATAATTGGATAACCGCTTGGTTTGAGGACGGCTGGTATCCTTATACAAATTGGGAATGGACTGCACAAGGCAACCCGTTGCATTATTACTCTTATCCACCTGTTTTCCTTTATTTTCTAGTGGCTGTCTGGCGTCCAGGTATGACTAATTTATGGATGGCATTCCCTATGATTCTTGCAGATGTCGCATGTGCGGGAGTCGTATACCTCATACTGAGAGAAATAATCAAAGGTGAACACTCGAGGTTAATAGCAATTATTGGGGGAATCGTAATGACGTTGTCGCCAATAAATATCATTTATAATGGAGTGTATTGGTTAAATCCTGGACCTGTAACCTTATTCACGCTCATCTCATTTTATTTTGTAGTAAAAAGAAAATGGAGGAAGGTATTTTTCTGGCTAGCCATTGCAACTATGACTAAGCAGAATGCTATGTTCTTCACGTATCCACTTTTTATGATAATGCTTGGAGAAAAAGTCAAAAGCGATGGGATCAAGAAAGGTTTGCTGGAAAGTATAATGATTGCAATTTATTATGTAGTCATATGCCTGCTATGTTCTATGCCTTGGATTTTCAAAACACCGATTGATTACGGAGCACACTTATTGTTTCCCGGGCAATTCCTGAGTTTAGGAACTGAAATAGGTGAACCACTAATATACA
>JAEOTN010000048.1 GCA_016839865.1 Promethearchaeota archaeon
AACGTTTTGCTACAATTAGATGGTTTGGTTTTAGATTGTAACCAAAAAACTAGTGATATTTTCGAGCTTCCGATAGAAGAAATGGTAGGGAAACATTACGAAACTCTTATTAACATATCTACTGATAAATACAATTTTTATGAGGATTTAGCTGAACAAATTCGTAGTGGTGTAACAGCTAAACCGTTTCCTACCGAAATTGATACGTTGAAAGGTAATCATAAGTTCCTTGAAATTTTTCCTTCGTTAATTAGAAAAAACAATCAACCAAATGCAATTCATCTAATAATTCATGATTTAACTGAAGAGAAAAAAACAGAGAAAAAACTCTCTGAAAGCATTACAGTATTTGCTGCATTCATGGAGAATTTCAGTGGAGTCGCATTTATTAAATCTCCTGAAGGAAAATACATCTACCTTAACAAGACTCTACATAACTTAATCAATCAGAATCCACAATTCAACTTTTCATATGAAGAATGCTTAAATAAGACTGATTTTGATTTTTTTTCTGAAGACGACGCAAAGGAATTTCGAAAGAATGACTTACAAGTTTTAAATACTCAGACTGCGACCCAGTTGACCGAAACTACTAATGTGAATGGATTGTTGCGATACTGGTTTGTTAATAAATTCCCCATAGCTAATGAAGGTGAGACACCTTGGGCAGTAGCAGGGATGGGTGTAGATATTACCGATCAACACGAATCTGAAAATTTATTAAAAATCCAAAGTGATTTTGGTATTTCTCTTAATGAAGCCACTGAGTCTGATAAATTGTTGAAGATATGTGTAGAGAGTGCTATGAAAATTCCGGAAGTGGATCTAATTGGTGTGTACCTGTTAAATAATGTCACTCAGGATTATGAATTGAAATATAATTTGGGAGCAACTGCAGATTTTGTAGAGAAAGTAAGAATAGGAAAATTTCGGACACAAAACGGATCCATATTCATGAATAAAAAACCAATATATCGCGATCAGGATCACATCAACAAATCTCATAATACAGTCGTTAAAGAGGAAGGAATCACAGCTTATTGTATAATTCCGATATTGATCGAAAATCAAATTATTGGGGCATTTAATGTAGCTTCTCGTAACTATAGTGCTATATCTAGCCAAACTGGTAATATTATAGAGTTAATCTCATCTCAATTAGGTACAGCTTTAGCGAAGTTATGGGCTCAAGACAAAATTCGATTAAATGAAACACGTTTAGAAGCGCTATTGGAGTTAAATCAAGTACAATATGAATCCGAGGATGAATTCTATGATATTGCCTTGAAACAAGGGATTAAACTCACAAGAAGTTCACATGGATTTATTGCACATATAATCAACTCTCAAGTCACTTTAATGCGTATCTGGTCCATTCACGCAAAAAATGCACCCCCAAGGTATGAAATACCAAAAGATCCCTTATTGAATGATGGGGATTGGGCAGAAATAATTCGTAATAAAAAACCTGTAATTGTAAATAGTAAAAAAGCAAGCGTAACTCAAACTCTATTTGCTACTAATAGAACTATCTTTCGGCATTTAGCGATACCAATAATTATGGGGGAAAATGTCATTGCTATTACTGGTGTGTTTAATAAAGAGGAAGATTATGATGATTCTGATGTCAATCAATTAACTTTATTGATTGAGGGTGTAATAAGTATCATTCAAAAAAAACAAGACGATAAACAAAGAGAAGTTTATCGGAGTGAATTGGAAAAAACTGTAGAACAAATAAAACTAAATGAGAGACGATTAGAGACACTTCTAAAACTTAATCAAATGACTAACGAACCTGAAGATGAAATTTACAATTTTACTTTGAAACAGTGTGTCAAAATTTCGCAATCAGCGAGTGGTTTTCTTGCATTGCTATCATCAGACGGAAAAATGAAGTTCATGAGAGTCTGGACAAAAGAGATAGGAAATACCCCAAAAATCTTCGAAATACCCGAACAATACCAAGATCTAAATAAAGCGGTATGGGTTGAAGTGATTCATGATAAAAAACCTGTAATTGTTAATGATACAAGTGTTTCAGATATAGCTCAGAGATTTCTTCCACCCAATCCTCCTGTTTTTCGATATATGTTAATCCCAATTTTAATTAGAGATCAATTATTTGCTGTCGCTGGATTAGGCAATAAAGAAGACGAATATTTAGAATCAGATGTTAAACAAATCACATTAATTTTGGAAAATGTAGCAACTCTAATTCAAAAAAGGCAGGACGAGGAACAACACCAATTTTACAAACGAGAAATTGAGAAAAATGAGAAAATTAACGCTTTGGGTATCCTTGCAGGTGGAATTGCTCATGATTTTAATAATATTTTAACTGCTATATTAGGAAATATCTCATTAGCAGAAATGGCAGAAAATCTAGGAGAATATCAAGCTCGCTTAAATGAAGCTAAAAAAGCCATCATTCGATCCAAAGAACTTACTCAGCAACTGCTTGCATTTTCAAAAGGAGGAGAACCTATCAAGAAATTATCTTCAATTGATCACCTATTACACGAGACTACAGATTTTGCTACACATGGATCCAGCGTGAAGGCAGAATATGATAGTCCCATGGATCTTTGGCCAGCAGAGGTTGATCAAGGACAAATTTCCCAAGTTATCAACAATCTCGTATTAAATGCTATTCAAGCAATGCCAAATGGAGGCACGTTGCATATTCAAGCAAACAACAAGGTGATACGAGATGATTCCAAATTACCTTTATCTCCCGGAGATTATATTGTTTTTCAAGTAAAGGATGAAGGAGTAGGAATACCAAGAAAATATGTTGATCAGATATTTGATCCATATTTTACAACAAAAGAAAAAGGAAGTGGATTGGGTCTTGCGACTACTTTCGCAATTTGTACAAATCACGGAGGATATATTACTGTAAATTCTAAAGTAGGAGAAGGCTCAATATTTAACGTATTTTTACCAGCAATTCGAGACAAACAACTTGAAGAGGCAGATAAAATGATGAATGATTTAGTCTATGGATCAGGAAAAATCCTTGTGATGGATGATGAAGAAATAATCAGAAAGGTAGCAAAACGGATGCTAGAAAAGCTTGGTTATGAAGTAATCACCACTATTAATGGGGAAGAAACAATAGAATTGTTCCGGAAAGAAAAACGATCAGGAAATCCGTTTGATCTAGTGGTTTTGGATTTGACAATTCCTGGAGGGATGGGTGGTAAAGAAACTGTGAAGAAATTAAGACAGTTAGACTCAAAACTCAAAGCTGTTGTATCTTCTGGATATTCAGCAGATCCAATCTTGGGAGATTATGAAAGTCATGGATTTCAAGGGATAATTGCGAAACCCTATAAAATTGAGGATCTCAGTAAGATTATAGCTGGGGTTCTAAATAGTTAAAGTATCAGTTCTTGATGTGGAGTTTTTAAGCGTAAAGAAACGCAAAAATTTTTTAGGAAACACAATTACCTCTAATTACTTTTATGCACCGATAGTCTAGTGGTTAGGATCGAAGCCTGCCACGTTTCGGAGCCGGGTTCGAGTCCCGGTCGGTGCACCATTTTCCTTTTACTGATTCTTAAGTTCTCAAAAACCGCGGGATATGGTATCCACATTCAGGACAAAACGCACTACCTTCTGCAATTTTCTTTTTGCATTCTGGACACACTATAAGTCCACCAACAATATTTGTAGAAGGTGGAGATGGTGTTTCTGAAAAAGTGATGGATTCAGATGATTCGACAGTTTGTGTAACTTTGTTTTTTCGAACCTTTACGGAACGTGTCGTAATGATAATCAATCCAATAATAAATAATCCTCCTATGATTAACGAGGTAGGAACTCCCATAATGATTGTAAAAATACCCTGTGGAATGTCATAGATGATTTGGGGGATTTGTGTAGTTATATTGATATAAAAAAGACTGAATTGATAGTGAAAAGTTCTAGGAAACGCACTCCAGACAGGTTGGATAAAAACTTCAATTTGGGAGGACTCGTTCGAAATTACAAAAACACTAGAATTCACTTCTGGTATTAATCCTTCGCTATCTCCAATACCCGAAAATACATAACTCATGTTAATAGGAATGTCTGTTGATACGTTAATTAATAACCTTGCTCGAAACCAATTTAATGAATGGTTTTCTAAAAGTTCGACATTAATGAATAAGGGTTCTTGGAGATAGATAGAGACGTGGGGAATTGATTCATTTTTTACATTATTGCATAAAGGCAAGAAACTAGCTAAACAAATAAACAGTAAAATTATCGGGATTGTCGCTTGCTTTTTTCGAATAAAAAATCCTCCTCATTAGGTTTAATATGTAAAAATTGGAATTTTGACGTAAATAAAATTGGGATCATAAAAATTGTGATAAATCCATAAATTCTTGAACTGAAGATTTATACTCAAAGAATATTTTAGGTGTTTCAACTATTTCCCCGATTTTAAATACTTTTAAACCAAATTTCAACCCCAGTTCTTTGACTTGTTGTAATTTTGATGAAGGTAATGTTACTAGAAATGCTGAAGTTAAATACATCCTTACAAAATCTACAAGCGTGAAATCAGTTGTGATCACTCCTTTAGGGGATTGGATTTTCTCTAACTCAATTTTCGCTCCTTTTTTGGAAAATTGTAGTAAAAGTAATAGAGTTCCTATAATTCCTCCATTAGATACATCTTTTGAAGCAGTAAGTACTTTTTCACGTGCTAGAAAAGGCATAATATGTCGTTTCTTCAATACGACATCTTTCGACTTATATGTAACAGTATTCCAGTAATATTTACTGGATTCCCCCACCTTTCCTTCAAAATCGGCTATAATAACAATATCATCACCGATCTGGGCTCCACCAGCTGAGATATAATGGTCCTTTTTGATTTTTCCTATAACTGTTGCAGAGACTCCCACATTTGATGTATTATCCGATGTATGCCCTCTAACCAGTGGAACTTCAAATCTATGTGTTGCTTCTAGAATCCCCTGCATTAGCTCATCTCTTATTTTAGCATCATTGGAACTAATTATAACACTGGCGGCTGTAGGAATCCCTCCACATGCATAGATATCATCAATACCTACCAATATTGAGCTAAATCCAGCTGCCCAAGGGGATTTTTTTGAAAATTCTTCAGTTATCGCATCAGTCGTCAGAAGTACTAAATTTTCTTCCTTCTCATCGAATACGATCCCTGCTGCATCTTCTCCCATTGAGCTAACCACTTTATCTGATCTGTAGGATTCTTCACGAACTTTCTTCATAATTGGGAATAAAATCGTTTTTCGTTCCAAATTCTCAAATCCATGTAACTTTCTAACAAAATGATCCAAGTAAGTTTTATGATCCTCTGTCATTGCTCAACCATTTACGTGGTGTGTACTTTACCAATACTATTAGGTTACATAGAAAGAAGCACTAAATAATAAAGTAGTTACTTAACGAAAACATGTGGGTTGATGGAGAATAGTATCAGAAGATTCTTTTCGAGAGATGTTAGAAACAATTAAGGGAGATACAATAAGAGGAGTGGTTTTTTCAAATTACGATGAATTTGGTTATCAGAATCTCTACTCCTTTCCTCCACCAATTGAGGATCTTGATGTACATTTACCTATCGATAAATCCTTATTCAAGAATTGGCAACTAGAGAAAGATCATTTTTTTCCTCCTTCTGATATCGAATCAGATTCTCCTCCTACTAAACGCTTTGGGGGACTAAAAGACATTGTTTTATTTACGGAACGTGATTATCTTCAAATTGCAGTAAAAAGTATTAGTTTACTAATCGGGGAAAAGGTTCTCGAGAAAGATCCTTCTTTATTAGGTATGCAATTCTATGGTATTCTTCCGTACCCTGATTTACAAGTATACTCTTATACTTTTTTTCGTTTTTATTCAACTAAACATGAGAAAGTTCCTCGAGCATGCACTTTCTCTTTGCTAATTGATCAATCTAAAAGAAATTTCATCTATGACAACCATACATTCCTAAACGACTTGATTCAAACCACTGTAAATGCGTTAGTTGCGCATTTGGAAGAAGGTGAATGGTCTCCGGAGGAAAAATCTACAGAAATTGTTAAACAATTACAAGTTACTGTATATAATTTCTTTCAAAAATTACAACCGATTAGTGGTTTGACAAGTTCATCTGAACGTACACCTCCATTTACATCTCATCATTCCAAAAAAATCGTATTCACTGGACTACCAAATAGTGGTAAAAACAGTTTTCTTTTAACACTAAATCGAAAATACAGTAAAATGATTACAGGGAAAGTTCAAAACACTGAGAAACCTACATTTGACGTTATGGGGACTACAATTTTGAATTGGGAAACGGATCCGGATATTATTATGCACGAAAATCTCTGTGTTAATGCGGAAATTTATCTTGATGATGCTCATTTAATTTATTTCTTTGTAGATGGATCGAATCTGAATTCAATCGAAAATAGTCAAAAACTGTTAACATCAATTATTGAACACTTAGATACTACAAATAATCGAATACCAATTCTAGTACTAATATCAAAAATTGATAAGGACATCCAAAATACACAGATGATTCAAGATAATATTGCTTTTATCCGAAGTAAATTTACTTCGATTTCCGCCCTATATGATTTTCCTCTCCATTTTTTTGAAACCAGCATTTTTTCGCTTTCCAGCTGTCTTTCTGCATTCTCAGGTGGAATAGCCCTATTGATGAAAAATAAAAATATCACAAGTTTATTGGAGAAATTCTCGGATAATCATGATAAGATCCAAATTTTACTATTTAATGAATATGGATTAGCTCTAACCCCTCAGAAATCTTCGAAACTCTCAAATTCCCACTTTCTTGAGATTATCGGTTCCCAGTTAATACATATATTGAAAAAGACTGAATCTTGGAATATTTCTTCAAATTTATCTACCATAAGCACTACTCTTGGAGCTAATCGTTATGTTTTAATAAAAAAAATATTGTCTCCCACACCATTTTTTATTTTACTTTATGATACCCAAACATTTTCTTCTGATATGTCATTGCATTTAGATGAATTAGGTCGAGAAATCATCCACGTTATGGGGAAATAACAAATACTGGTTTAGCATATTAAAATCATGGAAAGAAATCAGTATGTGATAGCACTCGGAGAATTAATGTTACGTTTAAAATCCCCCGAAAGACAGAGATTTCTTCAATATCCACTTTTTGAGGCAACATTTGGAGGAGCTGAAGCGAATTTCCTAACATCACTATCAAACTTTTCACTATCAACAAAATTCATCACCGCATTACCAGATAATGATATTGCTCTTAATGCTCTTAATACACTGAAATCCATAGGGATCGATACATCATACATAGCAACCTCGGGAGAAAGAATGGGAATTTATTACTTAGAACAAGGAGCAGGTCCTCGTCCTTCGAAAGTGATTTATGATCGATCTTATTCGAGTATTTCGACTGCAAAAATTGACCAGTTCGACTGGGATGGCATATTTTCAGATGGGATCTGGTTTCATTCAACTGGAATTACTCCAGCATTATCTCAATCTGCAGCTAATTTAGTTGAATATGCAATGAAACAAGCAAAAAAACGTGGATTGAAAGTATCCTGTGATCTAAATTATCGGAAAAAATTATGGAATTACGGAAAAACTCCAAAAGAAGTCATGAGTAAATTGTTACCATGCATTGATGTGGTAATAGCGAATGAAGAAGATATTCAGACAACCTTGGAAATCGATACATTTGATGCGACTGAAAAAATCAACACAGAAAAATACCGAAAACTTGCAGAACAAGTAGTAGAATTGTTCCCTAATGTCAGTGTTGTAGCTATTACACTACGAGAGAGTCATTCAGCAGATTATAATGAATGGGGTGCAATGTGTTATGATACAGAAAAAAAAGCAATTTATTCCTGTCAAAAATATCATTTGAAAAATATTGTTGATCGAGTTGGAGGGGGTGACTCGTTTGGTGCTGGATTCATTTATAGTCTCATCCAAAAGAAAGATTATCAAAAAGCAATCGAATTCGCTGTAGCGGCTTCAGCTTTAAAGCATACAATTTCCGGAGATTTCAATCGTGTCACAGTCCAAGAAGTAGAAAATCTCATGAAAGGGGGAAGTTCTGGGAGGGTTGTGAGATAATAATGAGTACTCCAAAGAAAGTAGCACTGGTCACTGGTTCCTGTCGAGGAATTGGAAAAGCGATTGCTAAGGAACTGAATGCTATTGGTTTTTTTGTCATAATAAATGGTGTTTCTTGGTCCCAGTTGCCAGATTCGTTCATTGAAGAGTTTTCAGATAAAAAGAATGCTATAAAATACATTCAAGCAGATATATCTTCAAATCAAGGAAGATCTAAACTTATTCAAACAGTAAAAGATCAAAAACGCATAGACCTACTCGTAAATAACGCGGGAGTCGCTCCTAAGGAGCGAAAAGATTTACTCCAAGCCACAGAAGAAAGCTATGATTATGTGATGAACACTAATCTAAAGGGACCATACTTTTTGACTCAAGACATTGCTAAATTCATGGTTGAACTCAAGAATAAAACTATATCGAATTATAATCCCAAGATTGTCAATATTGGGTCGATTTCAGCAAATACAACTTCTGTATTTCGAGGGGATTATTGTATTTCTAAAGCAGGCATTGAGATGATGACGAAATTGTATGCAGATCGATTATCTGAATTTAATATCCCTGTTTTTGAAGTTCGTCCTGGTATAATAAAAACGGATATGACAAAAGCGGTTAACGAAAAATATGATGCTTTGTTTTCCAAAGGACTCACTCCTATTTCTAGATGGGGTACTCCTGAAGATGTAGCAAAATGTGTTGCAGCTATTTCTCAAGATTATTTTCCTTATACCACTGGTCAAATCTTCAATATTGATGGAGGATTCCATCTAAAACGATTATAGGTTGTGGAAATGAACCAAAACAGATACGAAATTCACAGAATAAATACACTCGTGATCGGCTCTGGTGCGGCTGGATTAAATGCTGCAATTCATTTTATTGAAGAGGGTGGTGATTCCTCACAGATTATGATTGCTACAGAGAAGCTAGGTGCTGGAACATCCTTTAATGCTGGATCAGATAAACAAACATACTACAAGCTATCACTTAGTGGGAATATCCCAGATTCCGTATATGAAATGGCTGAAACTTATTGGAAAGGTGGATCTATGCATGGGGATATCGCTTTGGTTGAATCTGCTAATTCAGTGCGTGAATTCATGCATCTAGTTTCCTTAGGAGTTCCATTTCCTACAAATAGATTTGGGGAATATATAGGATACAAAACTGATAATGATCCTCTTCAAAGAGCAACATCAGTTGGACCACTCACATCTAATGTTATGGGAAAAATCCTATTAAAACGTGTAAATGAATTAGATATTAATATACTAAATCAAGTCTATTGCTGTAAAATCATCAATTTGAAATCTCGAAAGATTGTGATAGGTTTGCGGATTAAAGACCTCTCAAAAGATTTATCAACAAAACCGATTGAAATTTTGAAGCAGAATATCATTGTATTCATTGTAGATAATATTATAGCAGCGACTGGTGGGAGTAGCGCAATATACAAAAATTCTGTTTATCCTGAGAGTCAATGGGGGAGTTTGGGATTATTAATTGATTATGGGTGTGAAACTCAAAATCTCACGGAATCTCAATTTGGATTAGCTTCAACAGATTTCAGATGGAACGTAAGTGGTTCCTATCAGCAAGTAATACCAACCTATCTTTCAGCAGAAAAAGTCGAAAACATTCATTCTGCTACAGAATTTTTAAATGACTATTTTCCTTCAAAAAAAAAACTGCTTAATGCAATATTTCTAAAAGGATACCAGTGGCCCTTTAATGCAGAACGTATAAAAAATCATGGTTCTTCTCTAATTGATTTGTTAGTGTTCAAAGAAACTACTGAAAAAGGACGTAAAGTATTTCTAGACTATTCTCGTAATCCCTATGGTTTGTCAATTTCGGAAATTGTGGATACTCTCAATACGGAACATTCTTCCTATTTAACCAAATCAGGAATTAATACCACATCTGAATTTGAATTCCCAGTAGAAAGACTAAAAAAAATCAATCTAAAAGCTTATCAGCTTTATCAGTCTCACGATATTGATTTAGAGACAACACCTCTTGCCATTTCTGTATGTGCACAACACTGCAATGGTGGTATTTCTGGTGATATTTGGTGGGAGTCTTCTAAATCAAGAGTATTTGTAGTAGGAGAAGCAAATGGAAGTCATGGTGTTCATCGTCCTGGTGGTGCCGCACTGAATTCGGGACAAGTTGGGGGATTACGTGCTAGCTTGAAAATTGTTCGTGGTTATAATAGATCTAAAAACCAATCCAATACATTCGATTTTTCATCTATTTCGAGTTTTATTGATGATTACGTTGATAATTTGTCTCAAATTTTTGTAAAGAGTAACAATCAAGAGAAGAATCCTGAGCTAATATTCGAATCCATTCAAAACCGGATGAAGAAATATGGCACAATAAAAAGAACAACTATGGATTCACCATCAGAACTGGAGACATTAAGCAGGCAAGTCAATACATTCTTCCAAGATTTGTATCTTCCTGTACCCACAATAGCAGATGTGTTACTTTCCTTAAGAGCATATGATGCATTCATAACTCATTTAGCTTATTTACATTCAATTAACTGTTATATTTCAGAAAAAGGGGGGAGTAGGGGGAGCTATCTAATAGATAAAACGGGGAACCTCTTGGAAGAAAATCTGAAATTAAGACAGTATGCAATAAAATGTATATGGAATGGTAAAATCTTCAAAAATCGACTTGAAAAAATTCGCGATATCCCTCATGATGAAAATTGGTTTGAAACTGTCTGGAAATCATATGAAAATGGTTCTTGGATCGAGTAAATCATATACAGCCAAAAGCACATAGGAATAATTCCCTTCCTTATCCTTAAGGAGTACTTTGATGATGAAGACCGATCCAAACATGTTAAAAGTGTGTGTAATGGGTGAAGGTGGGGTTGGTAAGACTACCTTAGCAAACCGAATTTTAACAGGTGTATTCAATCCTGCTACAAAGATGACCATCGGGATTGATTTTCACCTACTACAAATGGAAATTCTCGATCCTAGAACATCCGATGAATCTCTTTTACCAATATCTCTAGCAATATGGGATTTTGGAGGAGAGGATAGATTCCGTTTCATGCTTCCACGTTTTGTAAAAGGTGCAAATGGGGGTTTATTATTATTTGACCTGACTCGATATAGTACAACGAAGTATCTGAGAGAATGGCTTACAATCTGGAATCAAAACTCGGAACATGATACTCCACTTTATTTGGTTGGGACAAAGTATGATAAAGTCAATCCCACAACACAGATATCGGTTGAGACACAGATTCGGGAAATGAAGAATCAGCTAAATATCCAAAAACACTATTTTATAAGCTCTAAAAGCGGGTATATGATTGATAGCCTAATTCAAAATATTGCTTTAGATATGTGGTTAAACAAGAATAACATCAAAATTCCTATTGCAGAATAAATTTATCTTCTTCAATATCTAAACAAAAGCTTTCTCACCCAATGTAAATGGGATTCTTTAGATAATTAGCAAATATGCACTATAACTCTTTTTTAGATCGGATTGAATTACATTGTTTGGAGAAATTTGAAAGTTTAGAGGGCATATAAATTAAGATTGTATCCGAATCGACATCAAAGTGAGATCCTAAATAAAACCTTTGGCTGTTGTAGATTCCTATGGAATCAGATGTTAGGTGAACGAATTCGAAAATCTCGTGAATTAATATCACATCAAATCAATCACAATTCGAATAACTACAAGCCCGAAAAACAATATAAAACTGAATTCCCATTTCTCAAGGAAGTTGACAGCAAAGCACTTCAATCTTCAACAAGAAATCTGTTGTCCTCCCTTAAAAATTACTTTAACAGGCTAAATAAAAACAAACCTATTGGATTTCCTAAGTTTAAATCCAGTAAAAATAAACAACGATATACGACCTATAATATAAATAACAATATTAAAATAAATTTTGATAAAAAAAGACTAAAACTACCTAAAATTAAAACTTGGATAAAATTCAGGGATATACGAGTCTTTAATGAAAAAATTAAGCATCTTACCGTATCGAAAACCAAGAGTGGTAAATATTTTGCATCAATATTAGTGGAACGCATTTTAGAAACTCATCAAAAACAAGTAATTCATGAAAATAAAATTATTGCATTTGATATGTCTGCATCAAACTTTTTAGTATCAGAAAAGGCAAAATTGAAGAATCCTAGTTTTTTCCGTAAGGAGGAAAAACGGATAAAACTATTACATAAACGTTTATCACGAAAAAAAACAGGTTCTTCGAATCACAATAATGCTAGAATCAAACTTTCAAAAAAATACGAGAAAATTTTCAACCGAAAATTGGATTGGACACATAAAATCAGCTACAATTTGGCAAAAAAATATAATTTGGTGATTTTAGAGGATTTAAATATAAAAGGGATGCAACATCTCAGTTCTGGCTTATCAAAATCTGTAACTTTGGATTTTTCTTGGAACAAATTCGTCTCAATTCTTCGATACAAGATGAAAGAATTTGGTAACCATTTGATATTAGTTGATCGCTGGTTTCCTTCAAGCAAGTTATGCTCCAATTGTGGATGGAAAAATGTGAAAATAAAATTATCTACACGGATTTGGAAATGTCAAGAATGCGACTCGGTACATGATCGAGATATTAATGCTTCCATAAACATTCGAAACGAAGGGATAAAAAAGATACAAGATCATTCTATAATAATTATATCTACCGTGGGAACTACGGGAAGTCAAGCTTGTGAAGATGAAGTAAGACTTTTAAAACTAAAGCAATCATCTATGAAGCAAGAATCCAATGCAATAAGATAAAGGAAGTTCAAACCTAGTAATTATTAAAATCAA
>JAEOTN010000049.1 GCA_016839865.1 Promethearchaeota archaeon
GGTAAATCAGGATGTCTAAGATCAAGATAGAAATGTCCATTATCATTACCCAAGCAGTCAATGCCAAATAAGAAGAAATTTCCTCCCTTCTCTCCGTAATCTTCCGCTAAGCTAAGAACTCCAGTCCATTTCTCTTTGTGAATTTTTTTATAATAGTCCAATACAGATCGATAATCGATCAAAATTTCTTGGTTCATGTGTCTTGTACTAACTTCAGGTTCATTACTTCCATGTTTCCGACGAATACCATACACTCTTCCTGTATCTTTACCCATGTATTTCAAGAAAACCTTGTATTCTTCAGGTATTTTTGTGTTGGTTACTAATTTCTCAAGAGCGTCAATTTCTTCGTTACTACATCCAAATACTTCTTCCTTAAATTCTGGATGTTGTTGGAATAATAAGTCGAATAATTTTTCCATATAGCATTATTTCTCCTTGCGATACCTAATAAGAAATTCCGTGAATGAAAAACCCCATACAAAATCCTAACGAATCATTGCTTTTGAGCCCTATCATCATTTTTCCGTGGTCTACAGTTGTTTTTTATATTAAACATTGATTTAAGTATTTATGAGAAAAAAAGTGTCATCAATCTTTTTTCTTTGTTTCCTGTTTTCGTTCTTAATATTTAATTCTCTCAATATGACTGTAAATACCGTTTCTGCGCAAAATCCTGTTGAATTTCACGCAATATTGTTAGATCAATTTGTAGATAATGACGAACAAATACTGCTGCCTTGTGGTCTTGAGTTCAAAGAAAAACTTAATGAAATGGGATGGTTGGATGAACAGATTACGACATTTTTTGGAGAAACAAATGCAACCGAAATTGCTATCCGATCTAAATTAGCTGAATTACAAGAAACTATCGATGAAAATGATCTTTTTTTCTTCTACATCTTTGGTCATGGAAAAACGTTCCTAGATGACGTTCTTGATATGGAAGACTGGCTCTACGAGGAGTTAGTTGAAATTGATACAGACAACAAAATAATTCTAATAGAAGCATGTCATTCGGGGAGTTTTGCCGATGAAATAAAAAGAATCCCCGGTTTTATATTGAGTAGTGTAGCAAAAAATGAATATTCTATTGGTATCACTTCTGAACAAGTAGATTGGCCATTATCTGAACCAAGATTTGAAGGTGCGATGCCTAGTCACTTTTGGATAACGCGATTAAATGATTCTCGTGCTGATACTTCTCAAGATGGTGTAGTTAGCATGATGGAATTATATAAATATACATTACCAGAAATAAGACAATCGTTTAAAGAATTTATGCTGTTTTATCCTGATTGGGCAGAGGAAACGCTTGGAGTTTCCGATCCAAATAGACAAACTTATCCAAATCCAGTACTTCATAATAATTTATTATATAGTATTAGTTTAAACACATCTCATTTCATTGCTAATATTGAAAGTTTTCTAAAAGCGAAACCAATATTCTATGCATCAATTTTCGGAGGATCTACAGGATTATTATTAATCATTGGAGCCGGATTGCTTTATATAAGGCATCGACGTAAGAAAATTTCACGCGATTAAGAGAAAACGTAGAAAATACACACTATAAGGGTGGAACATGGGAACGAATCCTAGTATATAAGTTATGTAGCCCGACATTAAGATTTATATTAAACTTATTGGGAAAGTTAAGTTATGACGAAATTACTCATTTTAGGTGCTTCTGGAGATATGGGAAGCTATTCATTGCGTCTATCTTCGAAATTTGATCTGTATTCCAAGATCACTATTGGAGATATTAATGAAAAACGAGCTTTAGAGTTAATTGAGGAAATAGGGGATAAAAGAATTGATTTCCAGAAAGTTGACGCATATGATCATCAAGCACTCGTCAAACTCATGCAGCAATACGATATACTTATTTCTGCAATTGGACCGTTCTATATTTTTGGTCCATTAGTAGCAAAAGCAGCAATTGAAGCAAAAAAACCATTGATTGATATTTGTGATGACTATGGTCCAACTATCGAAGTTTTGAAGATGGAGGAAGACGCAAAAGCATCAGGAATCCCCATATTTCTTGGGTTTGGTTGGACACCTGGCACGAGTTCCATATTAGCCAGATACGGCCACGATAAGCTAGATAAAGATTCCCCCATTAAATGTAATGTTAGTTGGGCGGGAGGTGCAGCCGATTCAGAAGGATTGGCAGTTGTATTACACGTTATGTATGCGGTTGCTGGTAAAGTTCCGAGCTTTCTAGGAGGAAAACTGGTAGATGTTCCCGCTGGTGAAGGATATGAAAAAGTAGAATTTGCACCCCCACTTAATGATGTCACCCTATTTGATTGTGGCCACCCAGAGCCAATTACAATTCCGAAATTTCTGAGTAATATTGAAGAATGTACACTGAAAGGCGGATTGACTCCGGAGTGGAACAACGATTTCGCCGCAGGATTAAAGAATCTAGGGTTATTAAAAACTCAAAAACTACAAACTATCTTGGGAAAATTCATTTATAAAATCGAAAAAATTTTTGAAGCGGGAAATGCTGTGGAAGCTTCAGGAGTAAGAGTAGACCTTTATGGTAAAATGAATGGAAAAGATGCTCATCTTGCATATACAACACCATCAATTCCAATGGGGGAATTAACTGGATACCCCGCCGCGATATGCGCAAGATTACTTGCTGAAGGAAAAATAGGTGGAGTCGGCATTTTACCTCCTGAATCTCAAGATCCAAAGCTATTTTTAGACGAACTCGAAAAAATCGGAATAAAAATGGTTTATGATGATGAAGGAGAGCTTAAAAAACTCAAAAGGAATCGCAAAATGAAAGTTCCGAAAGGTAAACACATCCTTTGGTCGATTTTGATTGTCTTGATTGGAATTCTTCCTTTTGCTTTGATTGCAGCAATAATTGCAGTACTAGTTATTTTTCTATAATTTTCCTTTTATCCTACTTTTTTTTAAATTTGACACGTTGTAGACGGAAATACATCTTGTAGAGAAATCGTCTAAAAGGTTGTGGAGTCCAAAAATACTGATCCATTGCTTCAATTTTTTTAAAACCGATACGTTCGTAAATGTGAAATCCAGATGGAGTAGCAGTTAACACTGCACTCTCGTATCCTCTTTTCCAAGCATCAATAAGTGGAGATAAAGTAATAGCAGTACCGATTCCATGATGTCGATATTTGCGTAGTGTTCCTACATTATAGAGTCCAGCTACTCCTGCCCCATAAAACACCGTTGAAACTGAGACTGGTTTACTTTTTAGATATGCGACATAACCAACTAATGCATTGACGCTTGGATCTTCTTTTAACATTGTTTCGCATGATTGTTCCCCTACTCTTTGAAATTCTCTCGATAAACCCATAGTTTTCACTACAATTCTTGCAGCATCTCGTATTTGTTGTGTAGATTTTATTTTTTGAAGCGTTATTCCTGTTTTTTCTACAATATCATTCAGTTTCCTCTCCATATCCTTTGAATCCCGAATGTCCATCACCATATCTCCGGATTTTGGAGGAATTTCAAACTTAATCATACCTATATCTTGCATAATCTCCCCCAAATTCAAAGGTTCAGTAGATGGCCCATTCCACCAAAGGAAAGTGACCTTCCGTTCTTTAAAATAATCCATCTGTTCTCTTACTTTCGAATGGACATTCTCTGGTGTAAATTTCGCTTTTAGTACCCAGTTTCTTAATAGGATATTCGATCCACAATACCATCGAAAAATCTCACTTGTATCTAAAACTTCCTCTCCAGGA
>JAEOTN010000288.1 GCA_016839865.1 Promethearchaeota archaeon
CGGATCTCACCGCAAAATTAGAAGGAAAATCTGCTGATGAATTATACCAAAAATTGGATAAAGCTCTCAATATTGAAGCAAAAAGACTACGGGAAAACGGCATAAAAGTGAAAAGTGGAAAAGAGCTTGGCGAAAAATTAAAGAAGGATGAAGATGGCGTTGTTGGATATCTTTTCAAATGTGTAGAATGCGATGCATATCGCGTGCACGTAGATATTATGCAAAAATAGAACCTTTTTCTCAATTTCACTTATTTTTTGGAGCACTACGGATTTTTATAGGATCGAAGATGAAAATCGAAGATGAAAATTAATTTTGTTGAAGCCAAATCCATCATTACGAAAAGTAACATACCGAGTGTAGATTATGTGATCAACCCGTATACAGGTTGTACACACGCTTGTTTGTATTGTTATGCAGAATTTATGAAACGGTTTACTAATCACGGTGGGGAGGACTGGGGTTCTTTCCTTGACGTAAAACAATACGATTGGAATAAAATCAAACCCGAGAAGTATAACGGAAAACGGCTTATGTTAAGTTCGGTGACCGACCCTTATCTTCCTTTAGAAATGCGATACAAGAATACACGAAAGGTGTTAGAGCATTTGATCGGAACTTCTGCTGAGATCTCCATTTTAACAAAATCAAAATTCGTAACCCGTGACATTGATCTCTTCAAGCAATTCGAAAACATACAAGTAGGAATTTCTATCAGTAATATGGATAGTAAATTATCTCGAAAACTTGAACCCGCTGCATCTAAACCCATTGATCGATTGGAAGCACTTAGAGAGATATATAACAACGGAATTAAGACTTATGTATTTGTATCCCCCTTATTCCCAAAAATCACCGATTTTAAACAAATTATTGGGTATTCCAAAGATTTTACGAACGAGTATTGGTTTGAGAATTTCAATTTCCGACCGCATAACGTACCCCGAATTTTCAAATTCATTGAGGAGACACATTCGGTTTATTTAGATTTTTATAAAGAATTACGCAAGAATCCCTCTTTATGGGATGAGATCGAGGATGAGATCATCGAGTATTGTGAAATGAATAAATTGCAATATCATGTTTCTTTCCATCATGGAGGATTTACAAAAAAGAAAGTGAAGAATTAATGATTGGAGATAGAGGTAGAGAATGAAAAAAGCGATCCATAGTATTTTTACTGATTCGAATAATTATCTCTATTACGAATAATCATGAATAGGAAAACACTTGGCATTATAGCACTTGTGAGTTTGTTAACTGGCTTTTTATGCATTACATTTTCAGTGCTCATCTATGAGTTGGATTTATTCTCATCTTTTTGGTCATATTGCTCGAGTCCATGCAGAATTTGGCCCGGGATCCCAATTGGTCAAGTTTGCATCCTCATGTGTGAATATCGTAGCTACCTATATTTGCCGTTTTTGATCGTAGGGGCTCTTTCGCTAATCAGTACAATAGTAACATTTCGATTCTTTAAACGAAATAGACCACTATAAATGTATGATAATGTGCGGAGAAATTTATTATATAAGTGAGTTGAGTCTTCTAAATTGTCTAAACTTCAATGTTAGGTGGTTCGGCTTGGTTCGAATCCCATATAATTAAATAGATATTCTCATGTTACTGTTATAACAAACTTAAAGATTACTTTAAGTGCGTAAAAGCGTGATTTTTATGAAAAAAGGAAAACTACTTTTAGCCAGCATTGGCATAATTGGACTTTTTTTAATTGTACCTTTTGCCCAAGCTGCTACTTCTCAGGTTTGGTTTGATGACACAACTGAGATTGTATATAGATACACAGAAGAATTACTCGATACGAGCATGCAAGTAACAGATTTAAACAGTTCGTATCGGAAACTGAATTTCACCGAAGTTGTCACCGGTCCTGACCACATTAACATCACCGGAAAACTCCATTCTGCTACGACTGCCAATGTAACAACTTTTGGATATAATGATTCCTCTATTTGGGAAGATGAGGGAATCGGTATTATTGGAGATATTTTTGATTCTCAACCTGAATCGAAATTCAAGTCATTTTTCAATGAGCTCAATACCGATTTAACAGATGTTCAGTCATTACCTGGGTATAATCAGACCTTTGCGTTGATGGCAATGGTGCTATTTCTGGACCCAAGTGCTCTTGCGACTTTAGTTGTCTATATATTGGTGTATGCATTCGGTGGTCATTTCACTCTCGAATCTAATAGCACTACAATCAATAGCATTTCAGCAAGAAAAATCAATTATGATTTAGACATTTTATACGGAAATGAAACGGAAGATGGTGTTTGGACAAATATCACATTCAACTCCAATAATGAATTAACCTATGGAAAAACATCAAATGTTCTCCTAAAAAGTGTGTGTACATCTACATTGATGGTTTCGGAAGGAAATTCTAGTGGAGTGGTGACCGACGAGATAAGGGGACGATTTACTCATGAGGTAAAATATCCAGATGAACTTGTAAACGATTATCCTCTTGTAATTCCTGGATTTCCGCTATGGATATTAGCCGGTGCAATAGTTCTTGGAATTATACCTATCTATCTGAGAATCAAACGCAAGAAAAAATAATTTTATTACTCTTTTTTTATATTCTACATAACATTTATGAACAGAAAGATTCACAACACTAGTTTTATGAGTGGTTCTCTGAGATAAACATCTCTGGGTATACCTCTAGATTTATAAATGTATAATCCAAAGAATTGTCACCATATTAAAGAAATGTCGGAGGTATACAATATGGTAAAAATTGAAAAAAAAATATTGATTAACGTAATAATTGTAACAGTTGTTTCTGCTGGACTCATTACTACCCTCAGTATTCCTTTGGGCATTATCCCGCCATTAGGGAACGTTCTTTTTCCAGGAGAGGGTGTATGGAATATCCCAGCAGAAGTACCGGAATATGAAACGCATGATATTTTAACATTAGATGGGAAC
>JAEOTN010000289.1 GCA_016839865.1 Promethearchaeota archaeon
AAAAGATTTTGAAATCCCAAAAAGCTCAAGAACGATGGATAAGGGGGGACGGGCGTTTACTTTGGACTAGTATTTGGTTGGGTTCTCACGTAATATCCGGAATTCCAGCGATGCTGGCAATGACAAATCAAGGAAGTACTGAATTTTTTAATTGGTATTTCGATTGGTTAAACACCCATGCAAACCCAAATTCCGGATTTTATCATTTAGGAATACATCATCGATTAGGAGTAAATCAAAATCCCACAAAACATGAATTAGGAGGTGCGTTTCATATGTTCTACATTTATGAATGGTTTAACCGACAGTGGTCATATCCCGAGAAAATTGTGGATCAATGCATTCGATTACAACACGAGAATGGATTTTGGGATAAGGGTGTATCTTATTGCATAGATTTAGATGGATTATACAGTATGATCCGCAGTAGTCGAAACGCAGACTGGTATCGTAAAGAGGATATAATTCAATCTGTATGCAGATATTTAGAAAATGCAGAACGCACTCTAAATGATAGTGAATTTCTAATCAAATCCTATCCAAATTCTCATTTACTACCAGGAGCGTTAGCAGCAATTGCAGAATGCCAAAAATGGTTCCCTGAATTAGTCCGAACCACGAAGCCATGGAAACAGTCGTTAGATTATGCATGCTTTATATAAAAATAGAAGATGAAGATAAAGTAACAGAAAATCGGAATTATGTAAGATTTTCTACGATCTCAGTAAAAGGTTCGATATTGTTCTCTCGAATGTTTTTTTCTACTTTTTGAATGTATTGGGTTTGTTTAAGGAATTTATTTTTCAACCAATTAATTTTTTCCACAGTTTCTTCTTTTTTAGCATCATCCATTCGTGACGCTCGTATAAAGCCATTGAGTTCCCCAATAGATTTCTTGAATTCTTTTTCTATACTGTGATCTCGACTGTAAGTAAAGATATTGTAGTAGAGTTTAAATGAGTCTCCCAAAGTGGTAATACAGATGGCCAAAATACGCTGTTTCACCATGTTTACTTTTCCATTCAAAGTACCTTGGATAGTATCGAGATTTCCATTTACTTCCTCGAGTGCTTTATCATATTCATCTTGTGTTAATTTATGATCAAAATTAGGTTTCTTATAGATCCTGACTTTTCCCATTTTTTCCAAATGTTTCAATATATCCGGATTGTTATTGATGAAAATACCCCTCCAATTGTATTGGAAAAGAACTCAGTTTTCCATATAACAGACACTTACGCTGGATAGTATGAATCCATTATTCTAGTTCATTTATTTCAAAAATTACTGTAGAATAATATATCTTTATGCTCGATCAAACGTAGTTTCCATAATACGTAATAATTTTGGGTTTATGGAAAAAAAAATTCTTGTACATATATTAAGGGAGTAATATAAGAAAAACTTAGGGATCTGGGAACACAAGAAAATGGCAGACTGTCGACGACAAATTTCGAAACTAAGTAAAATTCTACTGATATTTCTCGTAATTCCAATTTTTTGTATCAATATCTTACCCAGTACGCAATTAGCTATACCTAATTCGTCTATTCACCTCCCTATCGAATTTAATGCAACACAGGCATATGAAGATGTTCGAACACAGTTAGAATTCGGATATCGAGTTCCTGGAACCATGGAACATAATGCCTGTGCTGATTGGATGAGAGATGAGTTGCAACCCGTCACAGACATAGTCGTAACGCATAATTTCTCACTACCCATCTCTGGAAAAGATCCTATTCATTGTCAGAATATCCTTGGGAAGCTAAACACAAATCAAACAAACATTGTAATTCTTGCTGCGCACTGGGATTCCCGTGCTATTGCTGAAAAAGACACTGTAAATACGAGCGATCCCATCCCTGGGGCAAACGATGGAGCATCGGGTGTAGCAGTGATTCTAGAATTGGCTCGAGTATTTTATCAAAATCGAGAAGAGTTCGATAGTCAAATATGGTTTTTACTGTTTGATGCAGAAGATCAAGGTAGTGGAGGTATAGAAGGATGGTATTGGGCGGAAGGCGCAAATGCTTTTAGTGAAGATCTAGACGAATTTTATAATACTACAACTGAAACCTTTTCTTTCTTTATTTTACTGGATATGGTAGGAGGAAAAAACCTGAAATTCATGGATGAGACAAATTCCAATAATGAACTTCAAGATGCAGTCTTTCAAGAAGGTCGAGAGTTAGGGTATCTAACAGAATTCCCAAAAAATCCTATTAAAAGACGTATTATTGATGATCATATTTATTTTACAAATAAAATGCCCACATTGGACCTCATCATTGATTTTATTGCCGGACCGTGGACTTATCACCATACCCATCAAGACAACTTAGAAAATATCGATATAAATAGTCTGAAAGCAACTGGTAGTACAATTGAATCATTCATATATTCTTACCACGGTAAATCCAATTGGAAAGGTAATTGGACGATATTGATAACTACAGGGTCAATAACAGGAATTATCATTATAACAGTTGGAAGTGTTGTGATAGGTATAAAAATGAAAAAAAGAAAGAATTTAATCTAGTTCTGAACCGCAAGCGGCGCAGAATTTTAATCCCGGAGCTACTTCTTGTCCACATTTTGGACAGAATTTCGGAATAGCAGTCTTTGGGGGAGTTTTTGTGGTTATTTCATCATCTGAAGGTGGGGGTTGTAAAGGTTCACCTAAGTCAGCTGCACTGATTTTGACCGGTTGGTTTTCCAAATCCGCATCTTCTGCTACTTGAAGATCATCAACGTATTCGATTGTTCCCTCGATTTTGGAATTGCGACCAATTTTTACAACTCTACCTCGAACATTTCCATCTACATGAATGTTTTCAATATCTACTAACTCTTGACCGACAATTTCTCCATCTACTTGGGATCGAGCGCGTCGTCGAAGTAATCTTTTGAAGACTACAGGAGCTTTAAACTTTACTTTGTTAGCTTTTACATCACCATCCACTTTAATGCTGCCTTTTACCTCGATTTCCTTCTCAGAGTATAAATCTCCGTCAGCTTTTCCAGAGCCGTATACACGAATCCCCCCCCGTCCATAGATATTACCATCGGATTTCATGGACCCGGATATCGTGATAACACCAGTCACGTCGAAATCCCCTCCAGTTTTAGCAGAACCTGATACGTCTACATCTCCTTCAGCGGTCACAGGACCATCACCATGAAATGATCCAGAAACACTCACATCTCCGTGGCTTAGTATTGCTCCACTTGCATGTAGTGAACCTGCGCATCGTAATCCATTACATTCAATGTCGTCCGCAATTCTACAGGAACCCGCCACCTTGATCGCTTTAGGAACTACCCCTCCAGGTAAGTGCGCCGAACCAGATATCTTCACAGCATCGGCAGTTACTCTTTGACTTCCCGATACCTTGAAATTCATAATCATTCGGGATTCTTCACGATGTACTCGAGCTTCTTCAAGTTTTTTTTCGTAGCGTTGTTTTAAATCCAAATAGGAAGCCTCGTCTATCTTTTTTTCCCTAAACGAGTTTTCCAATTCCCCAAGGATTTCTTCATATATTTTCGAATCGTATTGCGTCATTTTTTTGTCACAGTTTTATTATTTAGTGTTATGTTAAAGATCACGCGGTTCATATTTAAAGAAAATTAAGTTAAGTGGTGCTACCCTCAAACTACGCAATTCTACACATAAACTATCGATTTGATCCCTTTAGCTGGATGGTTAAACTGACAGTCAAAGTTAAAACTTAAGACATGTACCTAAGGAGTATGGATGAAGATTTTGTGAAACACAAGTTTCTTGATCTAGTGTTTAATGTCTTCCGAGACCCTAAAAGAAGAACCATTTTATGGCTATTAGATAAGAACGAGTTAACTGCAGATACTTTAGCAGAGAAACTGAAGATTTCTAGACCAGCTCTCGAAAAGCATACAAAGCAGATGATGGAATTTGGACTCCTAGAGCGACGTGCTGAGACCATTCCGAATCTCCATTACATGTATCATTTACCAGATTATACCAGAGAAATTATGCGTGGGTTACTAGATACCGCTGAAAATTTCCGTAGTGCGATTGAATCTGAGTATATGGAACGCATTGAAAGCCAAGAGCAGCTTTTTATTCTAGGAAATATCAATAAAGCGCACTATACTGCAGTAAAAAACCAATTTGAAGGAATTCTAAAGAAAATTAGTGATCAACCTGAAATTGACTAAATTTAGCTATTGTTAGACACCGAGATTAACAGAACCGTCTTCATCTTGGGCGTCAAGTTCCCTTCTGCGGGATCTTCTCCGCTTAGGCTTTTTCTCTTTTCCTTCATCATCTTTATCCGGATGTGTAAGATCCCATGCAATACTTATTAGTAGTATCAAAGATAATCCTGCGATTAATGGAATTGTCAATCCAGACTCAGCCAACCATATCTTTACAAAACCGACCTTGGGTATTTTTCCCAGTACTACTCCATGGATGTCATCTTGTGACACCCATCCTGGATCAGGACTTGGATTAGTTGCAGTATTATCCCCTTGGGTACGGAACTCCCAAATAAGGTTTCCTTCAACCTCTGTGGACCGCTTATCTATTACTCGATGTACAATAGGTTCTCCTGAATAACTCCAAGTCGCTTCAAATACAATAATATCTCCAATCGGATCTCCTTGATAGGAACCATTTTGTATTAACTCTGGTTCCTTCCCATATAGAAACAATAGGTCTCCCCGATAAATTGTTGGCTCCATAGAGGCACTTATCACAACCACCATCGGGAGTTTAGTTCCTGAAGCTTGACGCATTGCAAAAAAAGAACCAAACGTCGCTAGAAACATAATGAATAACACTGTGAAGATTTCAATAACATCTTCGGGTTTGACCTTTTTCTTCTTCTTTTTTTCTTTTTCTTCAAGAAGAGGGGGATTTTTTGACATTCTGTTGAACCTAAAACACAATTTCGATAGAAACTTATCTAAAAAATGGAAATAATGTTATTAAAAGTTACTCGCTCATTTACTTTCGTTTTTGTAGAAATTCTATCTCTTTTTTATAATGGATTAATTCAAGCTCTGCTTTTTGTTTATCCCATTCCGGACCGTCCAATTTATAAAAAATCATAACAACGAGTGTGATTGATAAAATCGCTGCAGGAATAATAAAAATGGCAATCATTATTCCGAATTGAGCGGGATAGGGTTGTGGAAGTTGAGGTATTACTTTTTGACTAATATAACCAAACTTATCTATAATTAATAGGAACAACCAATTTCCAATGGAAATACAGAATTTTGTAAGAAAAGCCTGTATCCCTGAATAACTTGCTTCCCTACGTTTTCCAGTCAAAATTTCATCATAATCGATAATATCGCTAAACATAGGAGAGGAAGTGAGGGAAACCGCAGCAATCCCAAAACTTGCCAATATCAATCCAATAATCGCACCGATATACCACCAACCTATAAAAAACATCAATATTAAGGATATTATTAGCCATATCCCACCTAAAACCAGTATCTTCTTTAATCCATTTTTTTTGATTAGTTTATTTATAATAATCGAAAAAATGACTTGAGATAAAGCAAGTAAAACATAAGGAATCGTACTTAGCAATCCTTCTATACGAAGTACATCGTTCATATAATATAATAAACCGCCATTTAGCATTGATTGAGCAATAAGAACCATAAAAACACCAATTTCATATATAAGAAAGGGGATATTTTTGAAGGTTTCCATAAAACTTTTGAAAAATCCAAGTGGTTTTTCTTCGATTGTATACATGTTTTCTTTAAGAAAAAAACTAGTAATAAACAGAATAATACCCATAATTATTCCAATTATTATCATTGATGGTCTAAACCACGGATGAAGAGAATCTATTGATTCGGAACCACTATCTAATAAAAGGACGGATGTAACCGTACTTGTAACTAAACCAAATATCCCTCCGATAATATTACTCCATAGCATCAATGTGCTTCTATTACTGCTTTTTATAGCGATTTCTGCGGGTAATGGATAGAGAATGCAACCAATCATAGTAAAAAGTGTATCAAAAGCACATAATGAAAGTAGAAAATTCCATTTTAAAACAGTTTGGTTTTCGAGATTTCCAAAGGGATACCAGCATAATATGAATAGTGCAGCATAAATGAAACTTCCATAGCGAATATACGGTTTTCGTCTTCCAATTTTTGTTCTGGTTCTATCTTGTAATGTTCCTAGTATTGGATCATTAATTGCATTCCAAATACCAAATATTAACCACATATTTCCAGCAGTTAAGAGATCTAATCCTAATATTGTCACATAAAAAAAACTAAATCCAGTGATAACGATTCCATTTAAAGAGTTCAGAGACATATTAGCAAGAGAATAGTTAATTTTCTGAGAAAGAGGAAGTTTCTCCTCTAAAATTCTTGTTTCACTCATTATGAATCTATTTTTTGTTTTTTTGAAAACTGAACCGATAATTTTAGTTTCCGAATGTTCTATAAAATCATTGTGAATCGTCTTTTTCTAAAAGGAGAAAAACCTAGAATAGTTTTAATGTCCGGTAATGAAGCAATTGTTCGTGGAATCTTAGAATCGGGTGTAGGATTTGGATCTATGTATCCAGGTACCCCAGTTAGTGATGTGGGGGATAATTTACATCAATACTCCCAAACCATGCAAGGTAAGTATTTTATTTTTGATTTTGCATTGAATGAAAAAGTTGCTTTAGAAGAAGCTACAGGAGCCGCATGGACTGGTATTAGGTCGGTAGTTATTTTTAAACATCTGGGTATGAATGTAGCTGCAGATGCACTACACACTATCATGTATTCAGGTATCGGCAATGGTGCAGGAATAGTGTTGATTGTTGGAGGAGATCCCCAAGCCAGTTCTTCCACAAATGCAGAAGATGTTAGGTTATATTCCTACCACACACACCTTCCCATCCTATTTCCATCTTCAGTGGAAGAATTATACGAATTCACCAAAAAAGCGTTTGAAATATCTGAACACGTAAAATTGCCAGTGATGATATATACTACACCAAAACTCAGTTTTATGACCGCACCAGTCACAGTGAATTCTATACCAAAAGTGCCATTTGTAAAAAGAACATCCCCCTCATTTGAACGAGATTTTAAGACATATATTAATGCACGGCATTTTGCACTTAGAAACAAAGCAAAATTGAAAAGCCAGATCCAATCTTTAGTGGAAAAACCTCTTATTGAAGATGTTCGGATAGTGCCAAAATCTCTGAAGGAAAGTGAACTTGCAATCATCACCGGAGGATATCCTTATCTCATTTTGAGGGAAATCATCTCCTCTCTTGAGTTAACCACAGAAATTCCTATTTTAAAATTAAATATGATCTATCCAATTTCCTCAAAATCGATCTTGAAATTTGTAGATGAATGTAATCCAAAGGAGTTACTCGTTATAGAAGAATTGGAACCAATGATAGAAAATGAAGTTAAGAGGATCCTCTATGATTCGAGTCGATTCATTACTATACAGAACGTATCGGGATCGATAAAAAAATCTCCGGATAAGGATTTACAGGGGGAGATTACACATCAAGAAGTAGAATTCGCACTAAGAAAATTATTGAAAATTCGTAATCCGAAAGGACTTAAATCCTATTTGGATATTGTCAATTCAAAAATAGAGAAATTACCACAACGAGAACCTTCGTTTTGCCCAGGATGTTCTCATCGCAATGTATTCTACGCATTGCGAAAAGTAGCAAATGATCTAAAAAAGAATCAACAGCTAGATCTGATTTTTGGAGGTGATATTGGATGCTACACATTAGGAATGTCTCCACCATGGTCAATTATGGATTGGTTGATCTGCATGGGAGCGGGTGTAGGTATTGCAAATGGAGTTGGAAAAGTTCTTGAGCACTATAAAAACACATCCCAACATGTTGTAGCACTAATTGGAGATAGTACACTCTTTCATTCGGGAATCCATCCAATACTTAATATTTTAAAACAGAACTTAGATGTTACGATACTAATTCTGAATAATTATTACGTTGCTATGACTGGACATCAACCAAGTTTAACTGGAAATCCCTCCGCTGGGCAAGTTGATGCAGGTTTTCAAAATGCTCAATTGAGAATTGATGAATTCATAAAAAACCTAGGAGAATCCCAATTGCATGTAGTGGGAGGATTTAGTATCCCCAAACTTGAAAAAACCTTCAAAAAAGTGTTCACTCAGAAATATAAGGGAACAAGAATCATAGTTGTAAATGCGGAGTGTGCACTTACCGTAAAAAGACGTGTGCAAATCAAATGGGATAAACCAAGAGGAAAAGAACGAGGAGAAGAACTCTATATTCAAATCAACGAATCTTGTCCCATGTGTCATGAATGTTTTCAAGATTTTGGATGTACAGCGATCAAGCACATGAAAAAAAATGGACGTCTGGTATATTATATTGACGAATCATCATGCTTGAAAGAAATGTGTCAAGCTTGTTTAGAAGTTTGTCCGAATCATAGTATTGAAAAACTCATTATTAATCCCAAGGAGGAGGCTAATTAATGGAATTGAACATTTTCCTTTGTGGTATCGGAGGACAAGGAGTGGTTTTTCTAGGTTCATTTTTAAGAAATTACTTACTTAGCAAATACCCAGATGGAATAATTCTTGGCACAGAAAGCAGGGGTGTATCTCAACGTGAGGGCTCGGTGATAGCGAGTGTTCGCATTCAAACAGATCCAGAGCAACAGAGAATATATTGTCCCGAAATCTCTCCAATGACCGCAGATATTGTTATTGCTCTTGAACCCTTAGAATTACTAAGGAATTTTCACGTCATCCACAAAAATAGTCTGATAGTAACCAACAACGAACCGATTATCCCTAAAAGTAGTGTGCAATGGATGATGAAACAACCTTCTGATGAAAAGACAAACCAAGTTAGAAACCACTCTAAACCAGAATGGCTGATAGATAAAATCCAAGATTTGATGAACCAGATACCTGAAGTATCTAAAAGAAAGAAGATCTCCTACCAAGACAAATTAAAGGAAATGAAAGGAGAATTAAATAAAATAACCTCTTTCAGCACCATTAGGAATATTTTTGATGTTAATTTTTCGTCACTTACTCTGAATGAACTAGAAGACAGCTCTAATCTCAACTTAGTTATGCTAGGATTTTGTGCAGGGATCACAGATTCATTACTCAAACAGGAGAGTCTAAAGAAATTTATTGATACTAATTCCTACATTAAAGAAAGAAATAAGAAGAAAAACCAGGTTGCAATTGATTTTGGAGCGAGTTTGGCAAATACCCTTACCAGTAGGAAGAAAAATCAATAAATCTTCCGATGTTCTACCATCAGACATTTATTTTCTACATAGTTAATCCCATTTTCTTCAGCAATTTCTTTAGATTCTTCATTGGATATACCCAATTGTAACCAAATTAACTTAGGTTTTAATTTCACAGCGGATTTAACAAACGGAGGAGTTGCTCCACTAGGACGAAAAACATCTACTATATCTACTTGAACAGGAATATCTTCAAGAGTTTTATATGCTTTCTCCCCTAGAATCTCATCTGCAGTCGGATTGACAGGAATTACGTGATATCCAACATCTTTGAGATATTTTGGAATACGATGGGCAGCTTTGCTAGGATTTTTTGACATTCCTACTACTGCAATAGTCTTACTTTCTTTCAGAATTTCAATTATTGCTTCGTCTAATGACATAAATATGCCAACTCATGAGAGTTTTAAAAAGTATCAGTTTAACAGTAAAGGATAGAACATAAAAATGCTAAGAAATAATCATGTTGTGAAGATAGGATGAAAGGACATGAGCTCAAAATTTTATTGGTTGGTTCTCGATATACTGGAAAAGGGCAAATCGGTAGAGCATGGGCAAGAACAGAAGCAGATTTACCTACATTGCAACCCATAATCTTGTACGAAAGAATGGTAGACATCAAAGGTAGTCCTTATAGAGTTGTCGCATGGGTGATATCATTTGATCCCGAATTTATTGATTTACGCGGTGCATTCTACGATCATGCAGATGGAATCATTTTGACCTATGATGCTAATGATATTACAAAACGCACATTTGAAGATCTTCAAGAGTATATAGAAGAAATTAAAACAAAATACGCCCTTGGTTTACCACCCGCAGTAACATTCGGAACTCGTTTAACAGATACAGTGAATCAATCTGAATCTTTAATTACTCGTTTTAAAAAATGGGCAAAGGAAAACGAATATGAGCCCATAATCCATGGCTTGTTTACAGATAAATATCAATTTCAAAATGCAGTAGATGAAGCATTTACCTCGTTATTAGATAAAATATTCAACAATATTGTGTGAAGGCACTCCAATAACGGATAAGAGAATAAACACTCCTGTTAATACTAATGGCAACAACAAATTATCGTTCATATTTAATGGATTAGGACATATCAAATCAATAATTACAAACACAACAACTGCCGCAATTGCAAAATATATTCCAGCAAAGAGAAATACAGAAATTATGGTCACTATACTTGCAGCAATGGTTCCTTCAATTGTTTTATTATTATGTGTGTACTTACGCTTCCCAAATTTCAAACCTAATAAGCTAGCTGCGGAATCTCCTAATGAAACTACGCAAGTTACTGCTAGGAATAACATACTGGGAAGTAACACAGAGGAAACGGCTAATCCTGTGATAAGATAAATATATGATCCCACTGCATTTTTTTCTTCCCATCGTAACTGACGTTGTACGATTTCTTGAAATGGGAAATGAATTTTTTCTGATAATCGAGAAAGTTCAATTGTTAATAGTAGTAACATAGATCCTCCAAAAGTTATTGAGAGGATGGTACGGCTTGTAGAAAATATATTTGCGTTGAAAATGTTTTCTAAAAAGGTAAAATCTTGATTTACCCAAAAATTCTCGCCTTTCTCAAAGAAATAAGCCCATTCATCATGCTCTGTTGCGAAATTTACCAATATATATACTGCTAATAAACCGATTGAAACAGATAAAAGCGCTAACACGAATGCGATTAAATGGTTAGATTTTCTTTCTAAATCCAGCATCAATGTATATTTCTTTAATTCATCTGGTTTTTTTGAGGATAAAACATGTTGTATTATATCCGCTGAGGTATCCTTTTTCTTCATTACTAGCTGAGCAATAAAAAAAGAAACTCCCAACGCAATAAAGATGGAAATGACAAGAATATTGATGTTCATTCTTAGGGTCCCATCAAATACGAATGAAAGTTTAAATTGGGAAACAATTAGTAGGAAAATAAGGCATAACAACAATAAAATCAGATTCATAGGGTGTTCTTTTAGTCTTTCAGTTTCCGGCTGCCTACCCAAACGGGAATTTCGAATGATTAAATTAACCATGCCGAAAATATACATCCCAAATCCGAGAATTACAATAATTCGTGTAAGTATTGATAAGAATCCCAAGTTAGTCACTCTGAAACTTTCGTGCTGAATAAAACTTTAAGATTGATAAATAGTTGTTGTGTTATAAATCTGGTTAACACTTCTTATTTATATATTCTATTCACCATTTTTTTCCTTGTATTAACTTTCGGTGGGGGTGTTTTCTTCAAATGGAACTTACTCAAAAAATAAGGGTATTTCCAACGACTGATCAGAAGCAATTATTATGGATTCTTTCAGAAAAGTGTAGATTACTTTATAATTTTTCATTATTAGAGAGAAAACAAAATTTCTATGCTCAGCAGGAGAAAGCTAACGATAAAAGGATATACATCAATTATCAACATCAGTAAAATTCTTTACCTTCACTAAAAAAGAGATTTCCTGAATATAATTGGATTTATTCTAAAATATTGCAAATGACATTGAAAAAACTAGATTCGAATTTTAAATCATTTTTTATCAAAAGAAAAAATGGAGACAATAATGCAGGACCCCCAAAATTCAAGGGAACACAGTATTTTTTCACTTTATGCTATAATCAGAGTGGTTTTAAGATTCAAAATAAAAAAATAACATTTTCTCACAAGCATCCTTCAAAAATACCACTGGTTTTTGGCTTGTCCTCATTTATTTTTAGCAACGGGCATACAATAAAACAAGTAGAAATTTTGCTTGAGGAACGAACTCAAAGGTGGTTTGTGTGTATTACTTATGATTTCAAACCTCCTATGTACAAAGATAATGGATTATACCAAGCAATTGATTTGGGTATAACAAATTTAGTATCTTCGATAAATCTTCATATGAAATCGTCACAAATTCAAAATAGAAGGGCAGATAAATTTTGGAAAAAAAAGGTTGAGGAAGTTCAATCCAAGCGTGATCACAGTAAAAAGTTCAGTCATCGATGGAACCTATACAACAAGAAGTTTCAGAAAATGAAGAAAAAGTGTGCAAATCAGCTGCGCGATTTTCAACATAAAATTTCAAAGAAAATCGTTACCAATACGAAAGCAAATACAATCATTATCGGAGATTTATCTCCAAAACGAATGAGTAGAAAGAAAAAAGGAACCGATAATGCCAGATTGACTAAAATTAATAAAACTCTCAATTACTCTATACAAAATACAGGTTCTCTTGGAAGATTCGCTGAATTCTTAACCTACAAAGCAGAAAAAGTGGGTAAAAGAGTAATAAGAATTGACGAATCATATACTTCTCGAAAGTGTTGTATCTGTGGAACTATGAGAAAGAGAGAACTATATGAAAGAAATATAATCTGTGATTGTGGAAATCAATTTGACAGAGATATCAATGCAGCAATCAACATAATGGAACGATTTTTACGGCAAAAAAAGAAATTTGATTTCCTATTGTATAAACCCTCATTGACAGAGGAATCCTTCTGTAAGAAGTTGGATTTGCTACGACAAACAGCCTCATCCAAGTATTTAAAAAAAGATGAAGGACTCGTAGTAAGTTGATTAATGGAAGTGTAACTTTTAAATCCAGTAATTAACATGTTCAATTATTAGACACATTCATACAATAAAAAATTGATTCCATGGAGATTTTTTTCATGACAGAGAAATCCGATGATGTATTGAAAAAACTAAATGATAACTTTCAAGATTTTTTAACAGGTATTTTCGGAGAATCCACCGTAAAACAGATGAATGAGTTTTCTAGTCAAGCTATTAAGACCTTAGTTGAATTTGGGGACAAAGTTGTTGAGACTCTTAATCTAAGCGAAAACGAATTGGTAAAAAAATCCAGCGACCAAATTAAAGATCTTTTAAAACAAACGGGAATACTTGAAGAAGAAACGGAAGAAGATTTTTAAGTCGATAATTTTTCTTTAAAGCAGATGTA
>JAEOTN010000050.1 GCA_016839865.1 Promethearchaeota archaeon
AATAATATTGCTGCAATGAAGCGAGTCCATGGAATAGATACAAATTTCGCTTCTGTTGTTATTGGTTCTCGATAGCTTTTGGAATTTTTATATGTCCATTCTCCTTCGGATAAGATTTTTGGAGATAAGGAGAAGAACATTCCTGTCACTATTGCACCGAGAAGGAATATAAGAATTGCATAGAAGTACTGGCTGGTCTTAGTAGCAAAGACCGCCATTGACACAGCCGTTGCAATGAACACAATTCCCAAGAAAAGATAAGTATATCTTCTGCGTTGATTTTTTGCACTAATCTGATTTATAGATTCAGTCATTATAATCCCTCCAGATAACCATAGTATTTTAGTAAATAGTATGGTAGTGTGTAACTGATTCCAATTCGTTCTTCTACATAATTTGGGCTCCTTCTGATGAATCTCCAAATGTTATCTGTTGGACTATATGGATTTGAGTTCCAAATGAAAGTATCTACCCGATACATGGATACTGTTCTAGGTTTTAGATATCTATCATCCAACATACCATCCATAAGTTCTCCAGGTAACCAGCGGAATATTTTACCTATTGGATTGTAGTCGAAGAAATTCTTCCACTTTTGGATTTTTGGATCTAATATCATCCATTCTCCACCTAGATCTTCCCTTCGCACCGATTTGTTTTCTCCACCATAACCATCGTCATAAATTGGATATGCTGTAAATTGGTATAATTGATCCAGCGTATCATGGAGAATTTCATTTAAATCCTCTTGACTGTATCGTGTACTATCGGTTGAACGCTTTGCATTAAATGCAAGGAAAACAGCATTTGTTTGGGCATTTCTCTGGTATCTAAATAGCTCAAAATCGCGTTCATGCGTCTTAATGAAACGATTGACCTGAGTTGTATCATCTTCTAAAAGCACATAAGCCATAAGCATATCATGTGTAAATCCATTAGCATAATACTCGTCTACTGTGTTGCTCTCTCCAATATGCGGAGAATGGGGTTGATACATTTCGCGTGTACAATAATAATTATACAATTGAGCGTATCGATCATTATCGGGATATGCTAATGTTGCCATTTTCATTAGAACCATTTTCCATTCTCCAGTTAACGTGAACATATTTTCAAGATGAGCTCCACACGGATTCCCGTCATGATGAACCTCTTGATACATGGAATCAATGAATCCGTTCGCGATTTGTCCAATTATTTTTCGAATGATATCTTGCACCCAGGGATCATCGCAAAGTTTCAATGCAGTAGCGAGTCCAAAGAAGTATCCTCCGAGCTCGTCTTTGCTAGTATAAGCTCGACCTCTCCATTGACTGTAATCTTCCCCTCCCATTGCCCTTCCATCTGTCCCATTAAACATCTTGTAATGATCCCCGAACATCTGGGAATAATTCGCATCATTAACGTGTTCAGGCATTGCATAGAACCGTGAGAGTGTTTGTCCCGGAAATTCAGGCCCTAATCCACCATTAGGAACTGCTATTAACAAAGACAAACCAGTTGCAAGTCTTTTAATGAGTGATAAGGATTCTGCTTTTTCAGTACTATTTGTAAGCGTACTATATCGAAGACATTCTGTAGCGAGAGACGCTCCTGTATATAGTCCAGCATTATCAGTCAAGTGATATCTTCGAACTGTACCATCATTCCACCTATCACAATTGACAGATAAATTAATTGGAGTATGATAATTTGTACCATTAGATTGTGGTAATTGCCGTAGTTGATAGGCATCTGCTAAATCATCCATCGCATCTAAATTGGCTGAAATTGTAGCCATCGAATTCCATTCATTGGGATTATAGTAATTTAGTTCTCGAGAAAACGCGTGCGATGCTAAATCATTGAAGAAGAATCCGATAAATCCTCCAAATGCTCCAAATAAGACTAGAGGAATAAATACAACTAGTGTTAAAATTGTGTATTTTACCTTGATTGTTTTTCGTTTGGTAATTTTCACGTTGATTACCCCGTATTTCCTTTCTTTGTTATTCTATAAATAATCATTGTCGTGCTTGATTGCTTATAAAAGAATTAATGTGATTTTGATTGGAAAATAGCATAGATTCTTTCAACTACTTTATTCAAATCGAAATTCTTGTTAGCTGAAGAGTATTCATATTTGGTACCAAGAGAAATAAAAAATAGAGAAATTTAATGTTCAGAATTTTCTGAATTAGGAGGTTCAACGTTAATAATTTCATAATTCTGAGAACCCATACCCAATTCCGCACCATATTCGAATTGGATGTGTCCCTTAGTGTATTCGTGTAATCCTGTAAACTTGTTCTCACCTGACTTAAATCCTGTCTTCAATCGACTTGTGGCTAACCCTTCTTGCTTATTAACTGCATCATAACACGCTTTATCGACAGCCACAGGATCCTTAGAAACGAAAATTCCGATGTCCTGTACGACTAGGGGTTCTGAAACGTTAAAACAATCACATTCAGGAGTTATATTGACTGCAAAATTGAAAAATCCGATTTTCCCCTTATGTTTTCTCCATAAACCATACGCATATTCAGTCATTCGTTCTGTAAATGGTCCAATATCTTCTGCCCAATCAAATTGAATGCAATGTTCTGGGCACACACCTACACATGTCCCGCAGCCGATACATTTTTTTTCGTCTACCACGGATTTAGGAGAGAGGGTTATGGCATCCGCTGGGCAATACTTCACACATGTCCCACAAGCTGTACATTTCTCAGGATCTGATTTTGGGACTAATGCATGTTGTTCTTTCTTGCCTTGAACAGATCCACCCCCCATTCCTATGTTTTTAATTGCACCGCCGTATCCAGCCATCATATGGCCTTTGAAATGCGAGATTACTATAAGAGCATCAGCATGCACTAAATCACTTCCAATTTTTACACTTTTAAAATGTTTACCGTTAACCTCAAGAGCAACGTAATTCCTCCCTTTGAGGCCATCTGCAATTATTACGGGTGCTCCAACTGTTGCGGGAGTAAATCCATGAAGATAGGCATTTTGTAAATGGTCTGGAGAGTACCGTCTTGATCCCACATAGACAGTATTGCAATCAGTTAAAAACGGTTTACCACCTGCTTCTTTAATTTTATCTACAATTAAACGGGCATACCAAGGTGGAATGAATGTATTATTCCCTAGTTCCCCAAAATGAACTTTTATGGCAACTAAATCACCTTTTTTGATCAACTTTGAGAAATCTGCAGCGTCCCAGAGTAGTCTAATCTTGTTTCGCATACTTGTCTCATAGCTATGCGCTTTTGCTTCAGTAAAAAATACCTTACTTACATTTTTCGACATTCTACTACATAATTAGATATCGAGTTTTTAATAGATATCGATCTGGGTACTTGAATATCAGATTTATATACCCAAAAAACAAAGTCAAATCCATGGTGGAAACTCATAAGCGATTGTTGTCGGTAGATATGATTCGGGGGTTTAGTATCTTCGGAGTATTGTTTATTCATCCAATTATCTATGGAACTTGGTTTACAGAAGCAAAAGCTTTAGAGATCGTTCCTTTCTACGTTATAATGCTATTTATTCCAATAATATTAATGGGAACATGGGGGGGAGGTTTTCCTATGATTTCTGCATTAACTAATACTTATAATACTTACCATAGACTTGATAAAGGGCATTCATTCAAATCAATATTACGCCCAATACTGATTTTCAGCACTCTAATTATTATTATTGATCCGATCAAAGCGTTTTTAGTTGGAAGAACATGGACGAATTCCTACCTACCAGGGATTAACTATTCAATTTACTCTCATTTACTTGAAAATCATTTTTTTGCATGGCCGGGTAGAGAAAAAATCTTCCAAATTGGCTCTCTTCCCGGAATTGGGCTAACAGGTTATATGACATGTTTAGTGATTTGGTTATTATTTAGGAAAGGTGGAAAGGAAAAACCAACACGAAATATCATAATCTTAGTGATAATCGGTGTAGTATTCTCAATCTTTGCGGAACCTTTGAATACTTGGTTAAATCCCTATGTTGTTCAACTGTTTCTTAATGGTTCTAACTCTATTGACTCAGGTTCTCCATTTTTAGGCGGATTGTTGATATTTCTTGCATATATTTGCCGGATTTTTATTGGTGCGCAACTCTCGTGGGTGCCGATGGGATGTTACGCATTTTTTGGAATTGCAGGAGGTATTTTACGAGCCCGTCGTGAACCCATGAAGAAAGTTCGTTTATTTGGACTAACTCTAGGATTTGGGTATATTATTGCGTTTATTGTGAGTGTTTTTTTTGCTGTACGAGGTGCAGGGGGGGATATTGAATCTGCATTATTTGGAATCCTTGATTACGAGATATACCCTAAAGAACTCTTATTCTTCTCTCTAGGATGTATGTTATTATTATATGTTGGTTTAATGAAGCGATTTGAATATGCACCAGATAAAATTAAGGCAAAACGGGCAAAACGTATGCTATTCTTCCGCAGATTTGGTGTTGTTACCCTTACACTGTATTTTATTGAACCTTTATTCAACCATACGTTCGCATACTTGTTCCATATCGCTTTTACTGGCGTATCTGGTTACGCATTCAATGTTGCTGATGGATTCAACACAAACTTATGGGCGATATTATTGTTTTTTGTAACATTTGAGGGATTTTGGATATTGTTTGTCTGGTTATGGTCAAAAACTGGCTATAAATTTGGATTTGAATACTGGATAAAGAAAATTTCAGATCGGAAAAGAGAAATAAAATCCAAAAGATTAATTTTGGAAACTTATGAAGCTGAATCCACTTAATTCATCGCTCTCTTTCCTCCCCTTTTTTATTGTTCCGTAGCTATTAGTGTGGTATGGAAAATGAGTTTCCTCTTTATTTGGATACTGCATTATCATTTGAAGAAAGAGCTAAAGATCTTGTCTCGCGAATGACATTAGAGGAGAAAATATCTCAAATGGTTCATTTCTCATCAAAGATCGAGCGCTTGGGTATCCACAAATACAATTGGTGGTCAGAATGCTTACATGGAGTAATGACTAAAAAGAAAGCAACAATCTTCCCTCAAGCTATAGGGTTAGCTGCAATGTTCAATCAAGACCTTCACTTTGATATAGCATCTGCAATTTCTGACGAAGCTCGAGCAATTAACAACACATTTTATCCCTATGATAGCCCATTTACTGGTGGATTAACGTTTTGGAGTCCAAATGTGAACTTATTTAGAGACCCACGATGGGGAAGAGGTCAAGAAACTTATGGAGAAGATCCTTACTTATCCGGTAGATTAGGTATAGCTTTTGTTAAGGGACTTCAAGGTAACGACTCAAAATACTTCAAATTAATTGCAACACCTAAACATTTCGCTGCAGGGAGTGGTCCAGAGCAAGACCGGCACAAATTCAATGCGATGATGTCAAATAAAGATTTATACGAATCCTACCTGCTACAATTCCGGGATTGTATTGTCGAAGGAAAGGCATACTCTATCATGGGTGCTTATAATCGTCTAAATGGTGAGCCATGTTGTGCAAGTCCGACCTTACAGAGAATTTTAAGAATCGAATGGGGGTTTAACGGATATATGGTCTCAGATTGTGGTGCAATTCGAAATATATTCAAAGACCACAAATACGCTAAAACTGGTGCAGAAGCTGCCGCTTTAGCTGTTAGAAATGGATGTGAATTAAATTGTGGTATCACTTACCGATTATCTCTCAAAAAAGCAGTGGAACAGAATCTCATAACCGAAGAAGAGATTGATCAAGTTGTAACGAAATTATTTGTCGCTCGAATGAAACTGGGTCAGTTCGATCCTCCCGAGATGGTGCGGTATCGATCTATCCCTTATGAAGTTGTCAATAGTGAAAAACATCAAAAGTTAGCCATAAAATCTGTTAGACAGTCAATAGTCCTACTAAAGAATTCAAAAAAAACTCTGCCATTGAATAAAAACTTGAAGAAAATTGCAGTTATTGGTCCAAACGCAATTACGAAAAAAGAGTTATTGGGTAATTACATCAAAAAATCATTCGAGATAACCTCAATTCTCAAAGGTATCAGATCTGCAGTCAGTAAAGAAACAGGTGTGAAATATTCATGGGGTTGCTTCAGAAAACGAAGAAGTAGATTGGGAGAATTTCTCGCTAAGAGAATTGTGAAAGATAGTGATGTAGTTATTATGGTTATGGGTCTTGGGCAAGAATTTGAGAGTGAAGAGAAAAGAGGAGGTTTAAATGCAGATCGAGAAACATTAGAACTTCCAGACCATCAAATTGAATTTATGAAGATGATTCATGATTTTGTAAAACCTATAGTCTTAGTGGTAACAAACGGATCTCCCCTTGCTTTGAACTGGGCTCAGCACAATGTCGATGCAATTGTTGAAGCTTGGTATCCCGGGGAGAAAGGAGGG
Source organism: Promethearchaeota archaeon (assembly GCA_016839865.1). The sequence continues at coordinate 6,389 of JAEOTN010000050.1, forward strand.
ATTGGTGTTGCAGATGTATTATTTGGGGATTACAATCCCGCTGGAAGACTTCCTATAACAGTGCCAAAATCCGTAGATGATATTCCTCCTATTGAAGATTATCGAATGGAAGGACGAACGTATAGGTACATGAAAAAAAATCCCCTCTATCCATTTGGATATGGATTAAGTTATACAGAATTCGAGTATAGAAATTTCTCCATTAACTCGAACGAGATTGAGGTAACAGATCCTTTGATTCTATCAGTAGAGGTAAAAAACGTGGGCAATGTGAAAGGAGATGAAGTAGTTCAAGTTTACATTCAAGATTTAGAAGCGTCCATAAAGGTTCCTAGATGGTCTTTACAGGGATTCCAACGAATTCCGCTTGAGCCCAATCAGTCCGAAACCATTCAATTCAAAATCAAACCTAGGCAACTAGCAATTATTAATGAGGAAGGAAAACGAGTGTTAGAGCCCGGATCGTTCAGAGTATATATTGGAGGTTCCCAACCTGATGAAGTAAGTGAACGATTGATAGGGAAGAAAGCGTTATTCAAAAATTTTGAAGTAGTAGGTAAATCTACTGAATTAGTATATTAATTCCAATTCTTCATTTTTCCATTTTTCTGTAATCTTTCTAAAATAAATGGCATAGAAGCGAATTGAGCCATTCCATGCTTATATTCTTCTTCCGTTAACTCCAAAGTCTTTGGTAAACAGAAGATGATATTCCCTTCTTTGGAACCCATCAATTTTCGAACTTTATCACAATGGAAATCATCACAATCCATGCAAAATTCCAATCCTTTTTCTTTTGCACAAGGACGTGCTTGGCATTGTTTATCAGCTAACCTCCCGTCCGCTTTACACCCATCACATCGAACATTTTCAGGAGAATAAGCCTCATGTCCAAAGTATTTCTTCCATATTTCCACTAATTTCGTTCTTTCTTCAATATCATCAGATTGGGCAGGACAGATAACACAATTATACCCACAATATCCTCGTTCTTGCATAAGGATGATTAGAGAAAAAAATATATATAAATTATGACAGTGAGAAAAATTACTGTAAAAAGAGTTATGCGACCTTCATAGGTTTTCCATGATGATCTGGAAGGGGAGCTTCACCACATTCAATTCCCAATCCACCTTCTTCTTTTGGAAGGTTCATCCAGCAAACAAGTTTCCCATCGCGAGGAATCATGTCGCGACCGCAGTGTTTTGGTAACGATTCCTCATGATTACATTCTTCACATATTAGTTTTGATGCTATGATTTCTTCATCTCCATTTTCGTTTTGTGTTGTTGTAAGTTGTTTTTCCTCAGGATCCATTTTAATCTCGTCGATTAACTTTTGTAAGTTCAGTCTATAGAGCAATAACGCAGAAGCAACTACAGACACTGAGCTAAAAGCCATAAACAAAGAAGCTATAGAGGGAGGTAAAAATGGAACTCCAGCGAAAAAGAATACTCCAGCGGCAAACGGGATACCAATGATGTTATATATGAATGCCCAGAAGAGATTTTGTAGCATTTTATTGTAAGTTTTTTTAGATAAGTGTAACGCTGCGATGAGAGTTCTTAAATCTCCTCGCATTAGAATTATATCTGCAGATTCTATCGCAATATCAGTTCCAGAACCAATTGCAATACCCACATCTGCTTTCGTTAATGCAGGAGCATCGTTGATTCCATCCCCCACCATTGCAACAAGACCTTGGGTTTCTTCCTTTAACGAGGCAATAGTTACGAGCTTTTGAGCAGGAAGAACTTCCGAGAAATAATTGCTTATACCGAGATTCTTTGCTATAGCTCGAGCAGTTTTCTCATTATCTCCAGTCAAAATATATGGCTCAATCCCCATTTCATATAATCTCTCAATTACAGATTTTGCATAAGGTTTGATTTTATCAGATATTGCAATGAACCCAAGCATCTCATCCTCTCGTATAACGATCACAACTGTTTTTCCTTCCTCTTGATAGGAAGAGATCATTTCCAGTTGAGAATGAATATCAATATTGTGCTCCTGAGCAAATGCAGGATTTCCAATGCGCACTTTGTAATTATCCACTAATGCCTCTACTCCAAATCCAGGATTATTTACGAATTCTGAGGCAGTTTCAGTAGAGACTTCTATTTCTTGTGCCTTTTCTACAATGGCACGCGCTAACGGGTGTTCTGAATTCATCTCTACCGAAGCTGCAATGGACAATATTTCTTTTTTCGTTGATCCTTCATTTGGAATGATATCAATAACTTGAGGTTTCCCAATTGTCAATGTCCCTGTTTTATCAAATACGATTTTCTTGACTTTATGGATGGCTTCTAAACTCTCTCCTCCCTTGATAAGGATTCCGGATTTTGCCCCGACTCCTGTTCCTACCATAACGGCAGTAGGAATCGCTAAACCCATTGCACATGCACACGAAATAACCACTACTGCAACAAATCTTAACAGAGATTCTTCAAATGAAAATCCTGCAATTAACCACCAGGATAAGAATGTTAGTAGAGCAATTGAAACAACCACTGGAACAAAAATCCTGCTAACTTTGTCAGCGATTCGTTGTAAAGGAGCTTTTTGAGATTGGGCACTTCTTACTAAGTCAATGATTCTTTGCAGAACAGTATCATTCCCTATTCGTTCGACTTTGGCTTTTATTACTCCATTTTGATTAATAGTGCCACCAATAACAATATCACCAGTGATTTTTTTTACTGAGTAAGTTTCCCCTGTCAACATAGACTCATCGATTCGGCTCATTCCTTCAATAACCTTGCCGTCAATTGGAACACTTTCACCTG
>JAEOTN010000290.1 GCA_016839865.1 Promethearchaeota archaeon
AATTATATAAATGCTTGAAAAGTTTGATCTTCCTACTAACGTAGCCACTAAATCGCTTGTACTTGACAATACCAAAGGATTCGCATTCACAAATACTAATATAATGTCAACTGATTCCATTAATTTTTTATAGTCAGTGTAGTGTGTAGTTAATTCAACAAGGTCTATTTCCCGAATGATAATATTCTTAAATTCACTGACCTCTGGAGAGTATATTTGTTTTTGAAGAATTTCATTTAAATTATCATCTAATTCCAGTGTCATTTCTTCTGAAAATAGGTTAAGAACTGTAGTTTTACCAGTATCCTTTTCCCCGGTGATGATCAAGTTGAGAAAATCTTTCATGGTAACTCCTCAACCCACTACGATTGAATTAAAGATAGTATGTTGTTTACCCTAATAAGCCATAGCTAGATCGGTATCTCATTCATTATGTTCAGTTGCTCCAGTCTCTTTCCGATTAGAGAGATAGACAACCAGTCCGATTCCAAGAGGAATTAACCAGATGATTAATAACCAAGTTATCGAGTTCATTTCTCTTTTTCGACTATCAAAATAGACTAAAACGGAACTTACAGTTAAAAAAACAAAAAGAATCGATAAAAAGACCGTTAGAAGTATGATTAGCAATTGTTCCATCTCTAATTTTCCTCCTTAAATTGCATTACATTTTCAAATTGAGTAGAACAAACCCAACATGAATTTTCCATTTTGCCAAGTGCTTGCATACATCTGTAGCAATAGGGGACTTGACACTTTGGACAAGCATAATTGATACCAGATATCTTGCTCTTACATACCAAGCAAGTTCCTTTTTCTTTTGATAATTCAATTTCATCAACGGAAATGCTTATTGGTTTCGTAAACACTGTTACAAGAGATTCTACTTCGTCTTTACCTTCAGATTCTTGCGTTCTCCTCTGTTGAATTATCTGATTTATGATGATTAGGACAACTAAAATAAGAATCAACGAAGAGATTGTTATAATTATAATACTAAGCACATTTATCGCAACTTGAGAAAATATACCTAACACTAGAAACACTCCAATCCCTATAATAGAGGAAATTACCAACCAATTTGCTATCTTCCATGAGAATATTTCCCGATCTATCAATAATGGAATAATAATTAAAACACTTCCTAGTAAAATGAACGAAGAGGGAATGAACTGGGGGATGAATTCCATCCTTCGGATAAAAAATCCATCGGATAACCATCCAATAAGAATAAACGCAAATCCAACAGATATTGTAGATGATATTGTTTGAATTTCTCGTTTTGTTTTGACAGATATCCAAATAAAAACTCCAATAACGACCATAGTTACTATAAGGACATAAGAAAACAAGAATAAGTAAAAATATAGTAAGATGTAATTAGTAGCGTTGTAGGTTTCGAAAACTTGTGTGAAATCTACAATATAAATGCCATCTACAAACAATTCTACGAAAAATAGAAATATTCGAATTAATCCAACACTGAGAAAATAACTAGCAATTCCATATGAGAGTAACCGTTCTTCATGTTCTTCTTTTCCTCTTCCGTTATGAATGTAAAAAAATCCACACACAATCAACGAAGTGATAGCAACGCTTGATAAGAACCTCTCAATAGGATTGAGAGTAATCATTAATAGTGCCAAATGAATCTCATCCTCTCTATGGATATTTGGCTTATTCCTTTATATATTCGACTCCCCAATATCATTATACAGATTTTGGAGTAGCCTTGTGAATGATCTTAAGAAAGAAGATTCTGTTAGGAATTTTTCTTGCTTTTTCGATTCTTTTACCAATCGGAATTCCTATAGGAACTTTCACCTATTTTATGAAAGATTACGGTCAAATTGAGGCACATAGAGCTTTTATTTATGCTCATCAAACTCTAAATGCGGTAGAGAATTTTAGTATCAGCTGTGAAATTGGGGATGTGGATATCCAATATATTGATCCTCCTAGTGACGAATGTGCAAAAATATATCTGGATATTGAGATGTCAGGAAGAGGATTGGTAGATAAATCTGTCGATGATTACTTTTTAGTTGAATGGGAGAATGAAACTTGCTCAAACTTGTCGATATCATGCAAAAACTCAGCTGATCCACCAAATTGGGACTCTTCCAACAGACAGATTATACTGAACATATAATATTAAATCAGGATTCCCCCACCCCATGGTTCCATGGTTTGTACCAATTTGTGATGAAAACCAATCATTAAGGGAACGGTGTTCAGCTGCGAATACAAATGGGAGAAAGCTAAAACTACATAGAGCAATTATACCCAATACTAAGAAGTATTTCTTTTTTTTCATTGCATTTCACTCATATATTTGAGCAACTATTGCGGAGTTGCTAACTGATATTGTCATCTGAAAAGGATATTTAGATAAACATTCGAAATTTCTTGCGAAGCCCGAAGTTCGGATTCAAGTATTAAGAGATAATATAAATAAGGCTGCAAATAGAAGTAATTCATGGACTTTTATCATTACACCACAGCAGAAGAAAAAAACATAACGGATTATGGATCTACAAAAACGACAATTCGTGTACTAATTAATCCAGAAACTGCACCAAACTTCATCATGCGAAGGTTTGAGATCCAAGCCGGTGGTAACATCGGTGTTCATGGACATTGGAATGAACATGAAATTTATGTGGTTGAGGGTGAAATGGACTTGATTGATAAAGATGGAAAAAAGACTCATGTGTCAAAAGATGACTTCATCTTTATGCCTGAGGATGAACCCCATGGTTACGAAAATAATAGTGAGAGTAAAGTAGTATTTTTATGTGTTGTACCAAAGAAGAAAGAATAAGGTTGACACTACATGAAAGAAATGGCATTCCCTAATGGGAGTACTCTATACTATGTGGATAAATTTACTGCTGAATATATCTATAAAGAAATTTTCGAGGACAAAGTGTATTTATACGGCGGGATCACAGTCAATGATGGTGATATAATCTTCGATGTGGGTGCAAACATGGGATTTGCTTCCTATTTCTTAGCGATACAAGCAAAAAATTTACAAATTTATACATTTGAGCCCATTCCGCAGATTTTTGAGGTTCTTGAAGCTAATACCAAGCGAATTTCTGATTCACAATTCAAAAATTATAATATAGGTCTTGCTGAAGAGGAAGGAACTGCAGAAATTACATTTTTACCTCATTCTTCAGGAGATTCTGCCATAACTCAGATCGATATGGACCGCAAAATTCAAACATTTCTTGATAACTACCAAGAAACTGTTGTAGCAATCAATCCAGCAGCGAAATATGTTCCAAAATGTTTACGAAAATTCGTTTTGAAACTAACCACAAAAACCTATTATAGAGGGAAGAAAATAAAAGTCAAATTACGCCCCTTATCTGATATTATAGCCGAAAATAACATAGAAACTATCAACCTGTTGAAAATTGATGCTGAAAACTATGAAGGTCCTGTCATTGCAGGAATTAGAGATGAAGATTGGGATAAGATCCAGCAAATTACGATGGAAGTTCATACACATATTCCCGGTGGAGTAAATTTACTGCAAGAGTTCACTGAGCTACTAACAAGAAAAGGTTTCACATGCTATGAGGGTGAAGAAAGCATGGAAACCGCTATGGGAGTCTATATGCTATATGGCAAGAGACAATGAGAATAAAGATGTAGGTCTTTTTTTCGCCTTTAAGTTAATTTATTCAATTACATCTGAAGCTACACAGCGTTCTGGTTGAGTACCATCAAGATCCGTAAATCCATATTCTCGCGCTAAATTCCCTACATACAATATTTTTCCAGTTTTTTTCAATACATTTGGATCACTAAGAAGTGCAACCACTGCCCTTCCGATATATCGAGTGGATTCTGTTTTTGTTAATAGTGGATTTTCTTTATAGATATAATCGTCCACACTGTATTGACGTTTAATTTTCTCAGTTCTCATCCAACCTGGCGATAATGCAATTACCGAGATTTTATGTGGCTTAAGTTCTAAACCCATACAGTGTGCTAACCGATTAACCGCACATTTACCGACGTTATATGGGAGTGGTGTGAAAAACCTGCCCTCATCCCAAAATGTGGTATTAATCACCAATCCATTTTTATTGCTCATCATTAGTGGACAGATATATTTACTGGTCAAGAAATGTGCTCGAACTCCACTATTAAACATATTATCC
>JAEOTN010000291.1 GCA_016839865.1 Promethearchaeota archaeon
ATATTCTAAGAAATTCATAGATATCGGATTGTATACATTTCGAGAAGCATGCTTGTATGTACATAATCTCGAGTATGGATATAATTCGGATAAAGATGATCCGTGGATTTTATTCAAAGAATTGAAAGGATCTTGCACGACTAAGCACGCGGTTATAGCTACTTTAGCAGAAGAGTCAAATATCCCGTTACATAAGCATGTGGGAGTATATAAATTTACAGAAGATATTTGTGAAGGAGCTAGTGAGATTACAGGAAAATATACTCTTCCCTATGTTCCAATGGTGCACTGCTTTCTAGTTTATAGTAATTACCGTTTTGACCTAACAGAAGGAAACTATAATGGTAAAAAAACAACCATAGAAGAATTCATTCATGAGGAAAAAGTCATCCCGTTCATCACTAGAATTGATGAATATAATTTGTACAAGAACATCTTAGATACATTCGTTTTACCATCAGAGGATATGAAAGGCATAAAAAAACACACGATTCTAAAAAGCCGTGAAGAAGCAATAAAATTGCTTCATAAAAACATCGAAAAATAAGGTAAGTTCACAAATTTTTGAAGAAATTACAGAGTTTTTCTAATGCATGAATTCTATGAGACATGGAGTTTTTTTCGTGCATGGAGATTTCTGCAAAAGTCTTATCTAATCCTTCAGGGATAAATATTGGATCATATCCAAATCCTTGATTTCCACGTATAGAATATGATACGGTTCCCTTCACAATTCCTATAAATGTGAAAATCTTATTATCTAAATTTAAAGCAATTACACTACGAAATTCTGCTTTCCTATTATCTACTCCTTCCATAAGTTTTAGGATTCCCTCATTTCCAATCATAGTATGCACATATGAAGAAAAAACACCGGGAAAGTCATGCAAATGTTCGACAAAAAATCCTGCATCTTCAATGAAATAATCCCCTGATATTGATTCAGATAAACTATTTACCTTTTCTATGGCAACTTCCTGTATAGAATTAGACTGAATTTCTATTAATGGAGTGTTTAGTTGCTTAATTTCTACATCAATTCCAGAATCTGAAATATATGAATGAACTTCCTCGAATTTATGATTATTTCCTGTGATAAAAAAAAGGTGGAATGTGATTACAATCACCCAATTACATTTCAGAGCTCGAATCTGATTGCTCTTCTGTTTCTTCTTCTTTCTTTTCTTCAGGTTTTGGTGGTCTTGTGCTGGGTCGTTTGATTGGAGGTCGTATTTTTTTACGTTGATCGCCCCCCCGTGTCAATAGCAACATTAATATGAAGAATAACACTGCGAGTGCACTCAATAGGGCATACCAATATGTAAGTAACCATAAAACACTGATTAATGCGAATGGAGCGGATATTAAGAGAGTTACTACTAAAAGCGCAAACATGTTAACAGGTTGACCTTTGAAATCCCTTATCATAGGTACGATTAATCCAATAACGATAAATGTTGCAAATGCGCGAATAAGCCACAACACAACTGGATCTGCATTGTATACATCTGGCATATAGAGAAATTGCAATCTCAACGTTGTTGTGTCTTGCATGTGGGGTAATATAACATCTATTGGGAGAATTGCACAAATAATCATTTGAATTATAAATGCAACACCAAGCCAGAGCGCAACATCATCTATGTCTTTTTCTTTCTTTAAAACAAGAATTATATCCCTAATCATTGTAATTGACCAAAGTCCAGTGAGAATTAACCATCCACCAGGAGCACCCCAGCCGTCATATAAAGATCCATGAACAGGAAGGGTCATCACATGCCACATGTAAACACTTGGAATTATCGCTGCAATATAGGCGATATTACCATATTTTTCACCGCGTTTGAATGCATCGTAAAATAAGAAAACCATATACAAGAGACATAAGGAAAAGAATACAATCCATTGACCTGTGTTTAAAGCCATAAGAATCACTATCGCAAAACGCCTAAAAATGCTTTTGGAGTCCAATTTATACAGTAATATAAAGAATTAATTTCCTCTAACTTTTTAAAAGTAGAAGTGTAATTCATTATGAGGTTTTTCGTGTGGATATAAAAAAAGAAGCCGTGGGATTGCGCATTTTCTTGGGATCATTAACTACGGAACTAATCAAGTTATATGGAAAACTTACAGTTAATGCGATTATTTATCGGATTGGTCAGAAACCAGGTGAAATTATTGCGGAGCAGATTCTAGAAAGATATAATAAAACTCAAGAAGATCCATTTGACAATCCTTCTGCAGCGTTCAATCTTTTAGAGAATTCCGTAACTCAACTATTTGACGAAGAACAAATTGATTTGATCAATGAAGAAGAAAAAATTTCGATTAAAATTAAAAACGTATGTCCATTCCGACGTGTAATCATGGGCAGAGAAGATTTTGAATTTGGGGGAACTCTATGTCAATTTTCCTCTGGTTATTTTGAATCTGCCTTAAAAATACTCACAGATTACAATGTAGAATATATGCATGATATCAAAGAAACCACAGATGAATATTGTGTTATTAACATCGTTTTTCGCAAAAAACCCGAGATAAACAACACTCATTCTGAAGAATCTGAATCTGAAGAATCCTAATTTCTATCGTATTATGTTTTTATGTAATCCCCTCCTTATTTTCATCATTATTATCGACATAGGAAGAATGGCTTAACATATGGATTATCAACTTGAAATTGCTAAAATTATTAGTGACATTGCTGCAATCCCATTGGATAAAATCCTTTTTCTAGTTAAAGAACCAAAGAAAGGGGTAGATACTGACTGGTCTATTAATTGCTTTGCGCTACGTTCCTTTATCAAAAAAGATGGGAATCTAATAGCTGAAGAGTTGGAAAAAAAAATCCATAACAACAGTTCAAAATATCCTTTCTTTCAAGAAATTAAGAGGATTGGTCCATATATTAATTTCAAACTTAATGAAGTCCAACTGTTTCAAGAGCTAAACGCTCAAATCAATGCAAATTTTGATGGTTTTGTTCATTCTGGATTTAAAGAAAAAGAAAAAAAGACCGTTGTCATTGAATATCCTGCTCAAAACACAAATAAACCACTCCACTTAGGTCATGTACGGAATATGGTACTTGGTCAAACGCTTTCTGCATTTCATGAATTCGCAGGAAATAATGTTCACCAAGTTAATTTGATGAACAATAAGGGAGTGCATATCTGCAAAAGTAGGCTTGCGTACAAAAGATGGGGTAGAGGTTCAACACCCACAAAAATGAATATGAAACCAGATCATTTTGTTGGTAAATATTACGTAACGTTTGGAAAGCATGAAGTAAAATTACAAAAAGAAGTAGCAGATGAGATCAAACAACTGGAAGCTGAAAAGAAAAAACCAACAAAAAAACAGAATGCAAAAAAGATCCACCAGCTTGAATCCATTATAAAAGCATCTAAATATGGTAAACTCACTCAAAGTTTAAACAATTTGCTCGTGAAATGGGAGAATGGAGATCCAGAAGTACGAAAGATATGGAAAACCATGAATTCATGGGCGACAAAGGGTTTTGAAGAAACTTATAAGATCTTTGATATCAAACACGAAAAAGTCTATTTAGAAAGTAACATCTATGATAAAGGCAGGGAAATAGTCTTGGAGGGAGTGCAGAAGGAACATTTCTTGCAGCTTGAAGATGGAGCTATTATTGCTAAATTTAACAAAAAAGGATTGCCTAAAGAGAAAGTTCTATTGCGACGTGATGGAACAACACTTTATATCACTCAAGACCTCCATCTCGCATATCAAAAAATGAAAGACTTCAGTTATAACGAGTCAATTTATGTTATCGGTAATGAACAAGATATGCAACTTCGTACTCTATTCGAATTGTTAAATATAATTGGATTCTCGGGTAAAAACCTTCATTATAGTTATGGAATGATCAATTTAAAATCGGGAAAAATGAAGTCTCGGGAAGGGACTGTTATTGACGCTGATAATGTTGTACGTGATATAAAAGCATTATCGATTAAAGAAGTTAAAAATCGTTATAAAAATTTATCAGAATCTGAGATACGTCATCGTGCGAAACTTATCGCAATGGGAGCACTACGATTTTTTATTTTGAAATATGAGTATACAAGAGACTTTGTATTTGATCTTGAAGAAAGCATATCGTTTGAAGGAGAAACTGGTGCATATCTTCTCTATGTATATGCTCGAATTTGCTCAATATTTACAAGGGGGATTAAGGATGGGGTAGAAGTTCCATACAATCCCCGAAAGGATTCATTTACGAAACTTAAAATAAATGATATCCCAAAGGAAATTTCAACTCAAGAGCGAAATGTATTGCTTCAGTTGAGCAAATATCCAAAAATGTTGGAAAACACGTGTAATAGTTTGAAACCTCATATTTTATGTCGTTATTTGCTCGAACTAGCTCAATTATTTAATAACTTCTACCACGAATGTCCAATTTTAAAAAATGAAGCATCAATACGCGATTTTAGATTAATTTTGTGTGATTTTGTTAGACAAATTATGAAACATGGCTTAGAATTAATTCATATTGAAACATTAACAGAGATGTAGGTAATACATTTGAAGAAAAATGTAAATCAGATAAAAGTAGGAAAAAATGAACTACTAAAAGCCCTTATAGACGACTTGGAGAATACGGGTTTCAATGCAAAACGTCTAGCAAAAGCATGCAAAATTTATGAAAAAATGGTACGAAAAGATGATTGCATAATCTTTTTTTCATTAGCAGGTGCAATGGTCCCCGCAGGGATGCAAAATATAATAATCGATATGGTGGAAGCGGGTTTTATTGATGTACTTGTCACAACGGGTGCAAATCTTACTCATGATATCGCAGAAGCTTTAGGATTTCATCATTTACAAGGGGATTTAGCCATAGAAGAAAAAACCGATAAAGACCTCCATGAAGAGCATATTAACAGAATTTTTGATGTGTTCATGCCCAATAAAGTGTATGAGGGTATGGAAGATTTTATCAAAACGTTGGATTTCGACCTAACTATGTCTGTCAAAGATTTTCTTACCTATTTAGGTAATCAATTACCAGATCATCCAAAATCTCTGTTAAAAACGTGCGCAAAGTATGATGTACCAATTTTTTGCCCTGCTTTCACTGATTGTGGTCTTGCGATGCAAATTTCATTTGCTTTCCCCAAAGTTAACCTGAATCATTTTCAAGATTTACAAGATATGATAAACCTTGCTTGGGATGCGAAATCTGCAGGTGTATGTATAATTGGAGGAGGGGTTCCCAAAAATTACATTCTTCAAGCTATGCAATTTTCTCCTAATAGTGCTCAATACGCAATCCAAATAACCATGGACCGTCCAGAAACAGGAGGTCTTAGTGGAGCAGAATTACGCGAAGCAATTAGTTGGGGAAAAATCAATGAGAAAGCTGAATATAGTACGGTTGTTACTGATGCAACTATCGCTCTTCCATTAATTCTCAGTTACTTGAAAACCGTAATGAAATCTTAAATCCAATTCCCACTGAATTCCCATTTATTTAGTCGGAACTCCGTAATACTTCAATCTTTTTCTAATTTTTCATATTTGGATGGAAATAAATTAAAAAACAGAAACCCTCAATCCATTACTAATCAGATGATAAGCTGTACAGCAAGTAGGTTGTAAATATTGATTACAATTGCGGATATAACAAATACAGAAGAAAGAGAAGCCATAGAGGGGATTTTATGGAATTATAGGGAAGAAAATGGTAATATCATTAGTGTCCTTCAAGATATTCAAGACCATTATAATTTCCTACCATCTTTTGTCTTAAATCTCGTATCAAGAGAATTAAACATTCCACTATCCAAGATATACAGTGTTGCTACATTTTATACACAATTCTCGTTTAATGAGAAAGGAATGCATATAATAACCGTTTGTGATGGAACTGCTTGCCATGTTAAGGGAGGGCCTCTACTCGCAGATTACATTATCACTCAACTAGGCATTCAACCAGGAGAGACAACTGAAGATATGGTATTTAGCTTAGAAGTTGTTAGCTGTGTTGGTGCTTGTGCACTTAGTCCGGTTGCTCTCGTAGATGATAAAGTTCATGGTAGTCTCACTGTTCGTAAGCTGAATAAGCTATTAAACAAAATACGAAAAGAAGAAAACTCTCAAGAGGAGTCTCAATAATGGCAGTAAAACGTCGTGAATTGCTTATTTGCAGAAGTACTGGTTGTAATTCAATGGATGCATTAGCTGTACATGAAGAATTCAAAAAACAGTTAAAAAAATTAAATTTAACAATGGTTGAATTGAAGAAAACCGGATGCCGAGGATTCTGTGAAGCAGGACCTAGTATCCTAGTTCAACCTGATGATGTGTTGTATGTTCATATCAAACCAAAAGATGTTGCTGAAATTGTTCAAAAACATCTCATAAATAATGAAATAGTTCAACATCTGGTATACATGGATCCCCAAACAGAAGGATTCGTTCCTAAGATGGATGAAATCCAGTTTTTCCATAAACAAAAAAAAATTACTCTGGAGCATTGTGGTTTAATCGATCCTGAAAATATTGATGAGTATATCAATTTGGGGGGTTATGAACAATATGAGAAATGTGTTAAGAAGCTAAAGTCCTCTGAAGTCATTAGTACAGTAAAAGATTCCCGATTACGAGGACGAGGTGGTGCTGGATTTCCCACAGGGTTGAAATGGGAGCTATGTGCTAAGGAATTAGAAGATATAAAATACATTGTTTGTAATGGGGACGAGGGGGATCCCGGGGCTTTTATGGATAGAACTCTTCTCGAAAGTGATCCCCATAGTGTAATTGAGGGAATGTGCATCGGGGCATACGCAATTGGAGCAACTGAAGGATTTATTTATTTGCGTGCGGAATACAGACTAGCAATAAGAAGATTCGAAATAGCTATTAGACAAGCTCGGATGAATGGATTCTTGGGGAAGAATATTTTTAATTCAGGGTTTGATTTTGATATACACCTAAAAAAAGGAGCAGGAGCTTTCGTTTGTGGGGAGGAAACCGCACTTATGGCTTCTGTTGAAGGAAAGAGAGGTAATCCTCGACCTAGACCACCTTTTCCAGCGCAATCAGGATTATGGGGTAAGCCAACTAACATCAACAACGTAAAGACATGGGCAACCGTTCCCCACATATTATCCATGGGTGCTAAAGAATATTCCAAAATTGGAACGGAAGATGCCTCTGGAACTATAATCCTAGCATTGACAGGAAAGATCAATAACTCTGGTCTGGTAGAAATACCCATGGGAACCACAATTCGAGATGTTGTATTTGATATTGGAGGAGGAATTCCTCATGGTAAAAAATTTAAAGCAATCCAGATAGGTGGACCATCAGGAGGATGCATTCCTTCCGAACATCTTGACACTGTAATGGACTACAAAAACTTAACAGCTCTTGGAGCGATAATGGGTTCAGGTGGTGTAATTGTTCTAGATGAAGACACTTGCATGGTAGATCTTGCTCATTATTTTATTACTTTTACACAACGTGAGTCTTGTGGTAAATGTGCCCCATGTAGGGTCGGAACACTAAAAATGTTAGACATTTTAACAAAATTCAAACAAGGTAAAGCATATTTAGAAGATATCAATCGGTTGGAACATTTAGCAGATATAGTGAAGAAAACTTCGCTGTGCGGATTAGGACAAACTGCTCCTAATCCTGTGTTAACAACGATTCGTTATTTTAGAGACGAATATGAAGCTCATGTGAATGGAAAGTGCCCAGCACTTGTCTGTAAAGACTTAATTAGTTATGAAGTTATTTCAACTAAATGCATTGGATGTACACTCTGTGCAAAGAATTGTCCAGTAAGTGAAATAACTGGGGAAGCGAAAATTGCTCATAAAATTGATCCAGAAATTTGTATCCGATGTGGATTATGCATTGTGCAATGTCCGAGTCAAGCTATACGAAAAATCGAAG
>JAEOTN010000292.1 GCA_016839865.1 Promethearchaeota archaeon
ATTATTATGTGTGGAAATAAATCTGATCTAAAAGGAGATCGCAAGATTATTGAACCTATGGCACACTCCAAAATGGAACAACTAGGAATTCCTGCTTATTTTGAGACTTCCGCATTAGAAGGAACGAATGTAAAGGCAGCGTTTAATAAAATCATTCAATTAATGATGGAACGAAAAAAATTTAAATAAAAAATAAAAAAAAATTTCTCTATTTTTCTGTAAATTGGGTTTCAATAACCGGTGCTGCAGATTCTTCTTTATCTTCGAATTGACTATAATGAAGTTCTGCGTAGAATCCGTTTTGTGCTATAAGCTCTTCATGGATGCCTTGTTCGACTATATCTCCATCTCGCATTACCAAGATAAGATCCGCATCGCGAATTGTTGAAAGTCGGTGTGCGATAACAAAACTGGTTCTTCCTTTCATCAGTTTATCCATTGCATGTTGGATCAACAATTCTGTCCTGGTGTCCACAGAGCTTGTAGCTTCATCTAAGATAAGAATAGATGGATCTGCTAAAACGGCTCGAGCAATCGTCAACAATTGCATTTGTCCTTGTGAAATGTTCGTAGTTTCCTCATTTAACACCATATTATACCCATCTGGCTGTGTTCGGATGAAATGATCAGCGTTTGCTGTCTTTGCAGCTGCAATTACTTCTTCATTCGTTGCATCGGGTCGACCGTAACGAATATTTTCCATGATAGTGCCATTGAATAACCATGTGTCTTGTAACACCATACCAAAGCAATTTCTCAATCCATTTCTTGAATATTCCCGAACATCATGTCCGTCTACAACGATTGCACCAGCATTCACATCATAAAACCGCATAAGTAGTTTGACCATTGTAGTCTTTCCAGCACCAGTTGGTCCAACAATTGCAACTTTAGTTCCTGGAAGAGCAATTGCGGAAAAATCTTTTATAATGATCTTCTCAGGATTATAACCAAATTTCACATTCCGGAACTCCACCAGTCCTTCTACACACGTATTAGTAAAGGGAATTTTTGCTTCTGCAACTTCTTCTTCCTCTTCCAAGAATTCAAATACTCGCTCAGCAGCAGCAGCTGTTGATTGGAACGTATTGGAAACATTGGCTATCTGTGCTAACGGTCGTGTGAAAGTGCGAACATATTGAATGAATGCTTGTATATCCCCAATAGAGATTGTTCCTTGCGCAGTTAGCCAACCACCTAGAATAGCGACAACAACATAACCCAAATTTCCCACAAACGTCATCATTGGCATGAGGAGTGTTCCGAAAAATTGGGATTTCCAAGCGGAGGTATACAAATCCGTATTATGCCCATTAAATGTCTGTAAACTCTTCTCTTCCCCATTAAATGCACGCATTACAATGTGTCCACCATACATTTCTTCAATATGCCCATTAATTTTACCCAATGTTTTCTGTTGCTGTACATAGTACTTCTGAGATCGTTTCATTACAAATCCTATTAAGGATATTGAGATTGGAATTATAATAATCGAAACTAGAGTGAGTAACCAATTAATAGTAAACATCATGACAAGTACACCGATCAACGTTATAACAGAAGTTATAATTTGAGTTAATCCTTGGCTTAAAGTCTGATTTACGGTGTCTACATCGTTCGTGAAACGTGATAATACCTCACCTTGTGTTTGACCATCAAAATACTTGAAGGGCATACGATTTACTTTATCTGCGAGGTCTTTACGCATTCGGTAAGAAATATTCGTTGCAACATTTGCCATTATCCATCCCATGATATAACTGAAAACAGCGGATAAAATGTACAATCCGAGAGTGATAAGCAAAATTATACCAATCTCATTGAAATCTATAGAACCCGTTCCTCGAATTTGTGCAATCAAGCCTTCAAAAAGCTCTGTTGTAGCCCTACCCATTATTTTCGGTCCAACAATCATGGATGCGGTTGAAAGCACAGCGATGAAAAGCACGAGAATCACCTTAAACCGGTATTGATACATATACCGGAGTAATTTTTTCATAGCAGATTTGAAATCCTTCGCTTTTTCTGGAGGTGCTCTCATGGCCGGACCATGTCCTGGTCCTCGACGAGGTTGAGAACTTCTTCTCTGTGATGAACCTCTCATCATTGTACATCACCCTCCTCGTCTAGATATGCCTCTTCTTTTAGCTGAGATAAAGCAATTTCTTTATAGGTTTCACATGTTTTCATCAGTTCATTATGGGTGCCTTTACCGACCATTTTTCCATCGTCTAATACGATTATTTGTTCAGCATACATTATCGTTGAAACACGCTGAGTAACTAGAAGAACAGTGCTATCACCTGTATGTTTCTTAAGTGCTTGTCGCAACGCTTTATCTGTCTTGAAATCCAATGCAGAGAAACTATCATCAAATACCAGAATCGGTGCTTGTTTCATTAATGCTCGTGCTATGGAAAGTCGTTGTTTCTGACCTCCCGAAACATCCTTACCTCCTTGGGCAATCGTGCGAGACAATCCTGAGGAACTTCTGCTAACAAATTGTTTAGCTTGTGAAATTTCAATGACTTGTTCAATTAATTCTTCACTTGCTTCTTCATTAGCATATTTGAGATTGCTTTCAATTGTTCCCGAGAATAGAACGTTTTGTTGTGGAACAAATCCGATTAACTCCCGCAGATCATGTTGGTTCACTTTTCGGATATCAATTCCATCTACCAATATTTGCCCTTCACTTACGTCATAGAAGCGTGGAACAAGATTCACCACAGTAGATTTTCCTGAACCAACACCACCAATAAAAGCTGTTGTTTCTCCTGGTTTTGCAGTAAAAGAAATATTCGATATCGCATTCACTTCACCACCAGGATAACGAAATGATACATTACGAAATTCTACTTCTCCCATTGCTGGTGTCATAAAGGGTTTTGGTTCTTCCGGATCCATTATTGTAGGATCTGTGTTAAGAACTTCACGAATTCGAGTAGCAGACACAGAAGCTCGAGGTAAAATTATAAACAAGAACGACATCATTAAGAAAGCAAAAACAATTTGCATCGCGTAACTCAGGAACGCCATCATATCTCCGACTTGCATCGTTGCATTCTCAATCTCACGTCCACCTACCCAAATGATACCAATTGTCAACCCATTCATTATTAGCATCATGACGGGCATCAAAATGACCATCATCCTGTTTGTAAATAGAGTTACTTTAGTCAAATCAAGATTTGCTTTGTCAAATCGTTTTTCTTCATATTCTTGCCTATTGAAAGCACGAATGACCATCATTCCTGACAAATTTTCTCGAGTTACTAAGTTCAATCTATCAATCAGTTTTTGCATTATCCTAAACTTGGGAAACGCAAAAATGAATATTACACCGATCAAACACACAAGTACTAGTACCGCTAAAGCAATGATCCACCACATGGATTGAGCTTTTCCTAATGCACGGATAACTCCACCTGCTCCCATCAACGGAGCAAATGCTACCATTCGTATTAATAGAAATACCATCATTTGTAATTGTTGAACATCATTTGTTGTTCGCGTTATCAGCGATGCCGTAGAAAATTTATCAAATTCTGTGCTTGAGAACATTTCTACTTTTTCAAAAACGTCTTTGCGAACATCTCGTGCAACACGAGCAGCGACTTTAGATGCCAAGAATCCTACCAATATGGTACATGTTACTGATAACAATGTGAATAACAACATCAAACTTCCAGCACGCAATATAAAGTTAAGTTGTAACTTATCCATATTCACACCAACGGTTTCAAACTCAGCCCGAATTGCAGTAACTGTGATTTGATCAACAAATGTTGGTCCTAATGCATTGAAATTCTCATAGATTCCTTCTGCTAAACCTGCTCGCATTGCATATGGTAGAGTTGTGATGTTGTCCCATGAGGTGATGTTAATCGGTGGAGTGAATCCCATCTCCTCAACCAGCGAAGAGTTGAAAATCAACATATTCACGACAAATGTAGCTAAAATTCCTTTGGTCATGTTTTCATAGAGATTTCTCTTTACACTATTACTCGTATCATTCAGTAAGTAAATTGATTGACTCTGAATCAATGGGTATTTTTCACCGTATTCGTCAATATTCTCTGTGGAATTTTCAAATAGGGTATATTGATCTAGAATCATCGTTTTATTGTCATCGTCCCAAAATAGAGCGGTATTATTCATTGAGTATTGACTGTATACCATAGGTGCTTTCGCTTCAACTCCTCCTTGCTGAATTCCTGTATCTACAATGTTGGATAAGTAGTCAGGAAGAAGTAAATCAAGATTTACCTGAGCAAAGAGTAATGCAATTGCGAGTAAAATCAGACCAGTATATGGACCTGCATACTTTGCTATCCGTATCTTGCGTTTTTTCCTAGTTTTTACCATTTTTTAATTGATCTCCGATAATAATTCATGATTTTGAAAATTTGTGTGATTCCTCATAGTTTATTTCAATTGAGCTTGTACTTTCTTTTTAACCTCTACAACTTTTTTCAACATTGCTTTTAAATGGTCTTCATGCTCTGTTAGCTTTTGCAGTTTCTCTTCTGGTGTATCGTCGCTATCAATGATCTCGTCGCAATGTCCCATTCTAGGTCTTGGCATATTTTTAAGATTGAATTTACTAAGATCTCGTGTTAAGTTCTCTATCACATCATTTGCTAGTCTCTGAACGTCTTCTTGTAAAATTTTGCGATGCTCTCCTCCTTCATTTGTCAACGTGTAATATTTCTTTGGTCTACCCATTTCGATACCTTTCTCATTCGTTCTCTTTTCCTCTGTTTCGTTCAAATAACCCTCTTCTGTCAATTTTTTCATTGCTCGATAAATCCGTGAGTGAGGTATATGAGGATCGATTTGTGTTAAATCGTAATAAGTAAGACCGTTTGAATTAGGGTGGTCAGCAATAGTGTTGAAAATTACCAACTGCTTGAAACTCTCAATAAAATTCTGTAAATAATTTAGTTGTTCTGATGCCAATCTTAAATCACAATACTTTTTTTCAAAATGAAATATAGTGTGTAGGAACTATTTTTGCTTTATTTAAACTTACCGACTTTTTTTCATCGTGAAAAAAACTCTTTTAATAATTCAAATCACTGCAAAAAGTCGTTATCAGCGATATATATAAATAGAATAAGGTTAAAAGAATGTCTAGGTAAAATCTATGTCGATTAAACAACCAAGTAAAAAAGTCTCTAGAAGCAAATATCTTGCTCAAAATCATTTTTACTACACAAGGCAAGCAAAAACGGAAGAGGATTTCCAAAGAGTTTTCCGAATTCGTTACCTAATTTTCCACGATGAGCTTAATGAGGCTCCTTTTTCAGAGGAAGGACTCGATTATGACAACTTTGATAAAAACGGATGTGCTGACTACATCCTCCTTTGCGTAAAAGAAACCGATGAGATAGTGGGATTATATCGAATAATGCCAAATAGCAAAGCCAAGGAAGAAATGGGCTATTATTACACCAATATTGAGTTCAATCTCTCTGCTGTGATAGAAGATCCAAAATATAACGATAAAGTATCCGATCTTGGTCGTTTGGTTATTCTAAAAGAACATCGTGGTGGAACTCAGCTCGTTTTAATGTGGATGGGGATTCTCCAGTATTGTATTAACACTAAAGTTCGCTATCTTCTCGGATGCGGATCTCTTGCTGCAGACGTCACTAAAGAAGAAGTAGAAGATTTAATAAGCAAATTGAAAAGCAAAGATCTCATTGTGTATGAACCAAATATTTTCCCTAGACCACCTTCTGAGCAGAGGGAGTTATCCAAGAAATATATGGGAAAGGATCCAAATCCTGTGTTATTGGATAAAGGTGATGAAATGATTGCCTATAACATACCAGATAAACCCAGAAAGAAAGTTAAATTGCCTAGTTTGATTCGTAGATACCAACAAGTTGGTGCAGTGCTTGTAGGAAACCCGGCATATGATGGGTACGACTTTGGAACGTACGATTTCTTAGTTATGATTGATCGTCAGACGATTAAGACATGGATCGCAATTTTTGGAATTAAATTGAAGTTACTCGGTGATCGTCTTCGAAAGGGTAAGAAAAAGAAGAAGAAATCCAAAAA
>JAEOTN010000293.1 GCA_016839865.1 Promethearchaeota archaeon
ACCAGGAATTGGATTCGGAACATTTGGTTCCGACCATGCAAATCCGAGAACTGTTGCAAATGCTGTAAATGAAGCAATTTCAGTAGGATTTCGGCATATTGACTGTGCAGAAGTGTATGGAAATGAAAAAGAAATTGGTGAAACTTTTACAGAAATTTTTACGAGTGACGAGATCAAGCGAGAAGATCTTTGGGTCACTTCGAAAGTATGGAATAATCATCATGATTCGGTGATAGAAGCTTGTAAACGAACATTGAACAACCTTCAACTAGAGTATCTGGATTTATATCTAGTTCATTGGCCATTTCCCAATCATCACGCTCCAGGTGTGGATGTACATGCTCGTTCAGTAAATTCCAAACCATTTCTCATTGAGAATTACATGAATACATGGAACCAAATGGAATCATTAGTCAAAAAGGGATTAGTGAAACACATTGGAGTATCAAATATGACCGTTCCAAAATTAGAACTGATGTTACGTGCCCCTAATCTCAAGATCAAACCATTTTGCATGCAAATGGAATTACATCCTCATTTTCAACAACATGAGTTATTTGCTTATGCGAAATATAACAAAATTCTCATTGTTGGATATTCCCCTTTAGGTAGTCCACACAGACCAGAAAGGGATAAAACTCCAGAAGATACCATTGATTTAGAGGATCCTGTAATAGTCCAAATTGCTGAATCTCACAATCTACACCCAGCACAGCTAGCTCTTAAATGGGCAGTACAAAATGGTCATATCCCAATTCCGTTTTCAACTAATCGGAATCATATTCGATCTAATTTGGAATGTCTATCGAAACCTCCATTGACAAACATTGAAATGATACAACTCAAGAAAATCGATAAGAATTGTCGTTTGATCAAAGGTCAAGTTTTCCTTTGGAAAGAAGGGCAATCATGGGAGGATTTGTGGGATATGGATGGTGAGGTTACTCCACTATAAGTATTCTTATTCAATTTTCTCATTTCTTTAAGAACAACACCGTACCTCGGTTCAAAAAAGGAGCTGGTTGGATGGAGATTCTCTCAAGGAAGCATTTAATTGACTGGGAAGAAGAATGGATAAACATTCTGGGTGTATCAGAGGTTATTCTATTTAAAAACCCATTAAGCGAACTTATTAAGATAATAAATAGTGAAAAAACAGCCGAATAGTGAGTAAGGATATTATATTCTACCTTTCAAATCATTAAAATTTGCACTAAATAATCGCATTATAGTCAAGAATGAGTATGACAATCCCGCTAATTCCAATTAACCAAGTTATCAAAGTTGGAATCATTGAATTTGTTACCCATTGGGATTCTTTTTGCTGAAGAAGAATCTTAGCTCGCTCCTGTCGTTCCTCCATTGGTAATTTTGATAGATCAGTGAATTCTTTTAATGATCGGCTAAAACTAATAATATTAGGAATGCACAACACAATACAAACAATACCACACAATCCCATCAATATCATGGATAAATATGTAAAAAATGAGAACACTGCAGTGTCGAAATAGACAATTATAGGAGCAATAATCCAGAACATTCCTAATAACTGGAATAGAAATCCAGGAGTAACTCCAAAAATGCTGCGTATTTTCTCTATTGTTAACTTTTGGAAGTCTTCAGGCTCCATATCAAATCTAATGTTAATAGCAAATATTAAAGTTATAAATGTTATCCAAGACTGTAGATTCGTCATGATTTCTCTCTCAATTTATAATAATTTTTCAACCTCTTATTCCGAATAACTCTTTTTAATGTGAAGAAATTGTTGAGATTATGGTAAAAAAACCAAATCCAAAAAAATGGGACTTAAAATATCCAAACAAACTTCATCGGGATAATTATCTAAGATGTGTTGAATACAAAAATCCTGATTGGATACCCTGTTCAATACATTTCTTTGCTTCTGTATGGAAAAGATATAGAGATGACTTGAAGAAGGTTGTGATGAAACACCCATTCATTTTCGGAACTTTTGGTAAGTATTGGAAACTAAATTATGATCATATTCCGAAATGGCATCAAAAAGGATTACATATTGATAATTGGGGCGCTAAATGGGAAGTAAAAAAGGAAGGATATGAAGGGCAAGTAATAGAGCACCCACTTGCAGATTGGGAGAATTTTGAGACATATCAATTTCCTAATCCAATAAAATACACAGAAAGAGGAAAGAGAAGATGGTTTGGATTGAAATTTGGGTTTAAAATGGCAAAAAAATATGGAATATTAACTCAAGGAAACGGAGAACGATTATTTGATCGTCTATATATCCTCAGAGGGTTCGAAAACCTGATGAAAGATATTGTAAAAAGCGATCCAAATTTAACCAAACTCATTCAAAAGTTCACCTTACATGAATTAAACTTAACAAAAAAATGGTTGTCTATAGGAACAGATCAGATCAACTTCCATACGGACATTGGAACACAAGATAGATTGATGATGAGCCCCTCTCAATTTCGTAAACATATCAAACCAATGTTTAA
>JAEOTN010000294.1 GCA_016839865.1 Promethearchaeota archaeon
ACCACTATTTTAGCTTATTGATTCAATCTTTAGATGTGAAAATCAAGAAGAATCAGAAAATATATTGGTTTTTCTTTCTCCAAAAAACCATCACTAATGAACCTACAGCAACCAGTGTTGATCCTATGATGATTAATGAAGAATATCCTGGGATCGAATTAACGAATAAACCCGCTAGTAGAACCTGTTGATAATAATATATTTTGTCAGTTAATGTGTCCTCAGCATCTGGTGTGACTTTCGATAATTCTTCATGCAAATTCAGTATTTTAGTATGCTCAAAATCTTGGTAAATATTCAGATACATCTCTTGGTTTACAGGATCAAACACATTACTGTAGGATGTTTGTGTGGTAGATACTTCTTCCAAAATTGCCTGACACGCTTCAGGAGTCAAATTTTCTTCAGTTGTAATATCAGCTAGCATATTTATAACCGTGGCATATCTTGGACAGGGATAGGGTTCATAGCGATTTTCAGGCCAAGCGAGATTAAAATTAGTAGATACTAGAAAATTCGCCTCTCCTATCATGGTAAAAGTTAAATCTCCCGTAGAATTGACACTAACAACCAATGCGTTTCCATCAGCATCACAATAATGTCCTTGACCCGCCCACGCATCCCCTAAATCATAAGTATCAAACCACTGGATCACATCACTAATATTTCGGCATTCAAGTAACACTTGCATCCAAACCCAGACTTCTGGATACCATATTTGCTCCCCATCAGAATTCTGGTTCATTGAAACTGCAGGCAGTCCATTACCGTCCCAACACAATCCATACTCATTCATTCCTCCTTGCATTCTCCCATCCCCTGGATCAGGTGGAGTATTGTGGTCAAATCCTAGTAACATGGCTCCTGGTAAGGACAAAGTTTCATTTGCTATTTCATAATCTTGTGTTGGAACTAACCAAAGATAGGTTCCATCAAGTAAATAATCCTCATTATTTCCAAAGTAGACTTTATCGCCTATTGAAACTGTGAAAATTGAGCAAGAATCCATAATACTTGTTTGGGTTAATCCTTCTGCAGCAGAGGATGCGAGGACCAGAAAAATGACTAGTAATAAAGAGATTGATCTCACTTTACTCTTCATAAACAAGTATATCACACACTAATTATTTAGATATTTGGAAATTAATTTACACTTTTAGATAATGGTTGCTAACTCTCCAAGGAAAGAATCTTTATCTTCTTTGTCTGCGATTAACTCTGCAGCATCTTTTGCTTTTTTTATGAATTCTTCCTTCATTTCTGGTTTTCCTGCTATCCAATACGCACGGGCCATTGCCTCATATGCAAATGCAAGGTCAAAATCTTTGATATCGTGTCGTTCCGTTAATTCTAAACATCTTTGGGCATGGAATAAACACTCATTAGGGTGCTTCAAAATTGCGTATACTCGGGATACTTGCCATTCTCCTCTCTGAAAATTAACAGGTTCGCCGATCTGGCTCCAGTGATAACTAGACGCGTGTGTTGCATGAATCATTTCAAAATCTTCTTCAATAGTTCGATCTTTCTTATCCATTAAATCCCATGTGCGATTGAAAAGAGACTTACCAAATTTCTCATGAATTTTCTTATCTTTTTCTTCCATTTGTATCATCACAAAATCTTATACCTACAGATAGTTCAAGAGTTATTTAGGTATAATCACTAGAAAAAAGAAGTTATCGCACTAGATCTCTTAGCAAAGTAAGGAAACTTAAGATAATTCTAATTTCAATACTTTTTTATTCTCAATGATTGATTCTTAGAGATAGTAGATTACTGTTAAGTGTGATAAGAATGACTGAAGTTACTCAGGAAAAAAAATATTCAATGTGGACAATGGCTAGTTTCGGTAGTAAGGGTACATTGATCCAATGGATAAACGGGGCTTTTGGAGTTTATGTCTTTGCGTTTTACGAGATTTATGTGGGACTTCGATCTGAATTGGCTGCTGCTGCTTTCGTGATATTCGCAATTTGGAACGCATTCAATGATCCATTAATTGGTTATACAATGGAAAAAAAGACCTTTCGATGGCATCGGAAAAGAGGCTTCCGACGATTTCCATGGTACATTATTGCGATACCATTTTGGCTCGCATCATATTTTCTGATATTTCTAGTACCCACGGGTTGGAATGCATCAGATCCAATTGAACAATGGTTCATTTTTGCTTGGTATATTGTCTCAATCTGTCTTTACGATTTTCTCTTTAGCTTGATGGATGTTAACTCTCTATCTATTTACCCGGAGAAATTCTCAGATCCAAGAAGCAGAAAAATAACCCAAGCCTTTGTTGCTGGAATGGGAATTCTAGGACTCGTTATGGCTTTCACTATTCCTGGATTTATATTACCCGCAGAGGCAGTTGCAGCTGATTATCGAAGGCTTTCATGGATCTCTGCATTAATCGGTCTATTGTTAGTAATTCCGACAATACCTGGGCATTTTGAAGATAAACACCTAAGACAGAAAAATCTGGCTATTTTGGCAAGGAAAGAACGAACAGAAGAACCGAAAGAGTCCTTTGGTAAATCTATAGGAAGAGTAATGAAGAATAGAAATTTCATTGGAAAAATGTCAATTTTCTTTGGGTGCCAACTTTCAGCCTTGCTTATCCAATCGGGGGCATTATATATATTATTGTTCGTGATTGGGGAAACTCCGAATAAATTACCCATTATTTTAGGTTCTATGCTTGGAGGTGCACTAGTATCCATTCCATTCTGGTTATGGGGTGCTCAAAAAGGTAAAACAAAACTTGTATGTATAATCGCTAGTATTTTGATGACACTCTCATTTGTCCCGATGATCTTTGCTACAACCGTTCCATTCTGGGTGATATGCATGGTTCTCTTTGGAATGGCAATTGGTGGGCAGTGGTTTATAGATCCTCCTATGCTTACCGAAATAATGGATGATATTACAGCAAAAACTGGGAAAAAGGAGACTTCAGTAGTTTGGGGAGTTCAAGCTTTCTTTATACGATTTAATTCTGCTCTACAAGCTCTAATCTTTGCAATAGTGCATATTACGACTGGATTTATTGAGGGATCTGAGACATTATTGGAACTACAAATCGCTAATCCAACAGGATGGCAAACCGCAGTATTCGGTATTCAGTTGCATTCAATCATCATTCCACTAGGCATTATGATAATTTCCACGATTCTGTTTGCTTCCTTGTATCGACTAACTCCTAGCAAAGCTGCTGAAAATCGTCAAAAAGTTAAAGAAATGCAACTCCTTTAGACATGTAAATTTTTTCTATACTTTTTTATTTTCATAAATTCATTTCATTTTATGTTTTCAAGACAACTAACAGAAAAAGAAAAAATCGCTCTCCTACGACTTGAAGAATTTGTTAGGAATGCTCATGCTAAATCAGATTCTCACGATTATGCTCATGTTTTAACTGTTTGTAATAATGCGATACAAATTGCGAAAAATATTCCAGATCCCGTAGATCCATTCATTTTGGCGTGTGGAACGTTATTACATGACATCGGAAAAAGTGTACCTAATTACAGTCATATTCATGGTCTTTTTGGGGGAGCCATTGCTGAAGAATTTTTAGATGGACAACACTTTAATCAAGAAACTGTATTAGCTGTAACCCGTGTAGTGATCCGACATACTCAGTCCTCTTTCATCCCCCCGGAAACTACTGAGGAGAAAATTGCAGCTGATTCTGATCTTCTGGATCGATTCGGGGTTATGGGTATTGTTCGAGGTTTAGTAGGAAAGACGAACCGAAGTATGGGAGAAATCATCAATTACTATTACCAGAAAAATGGAAAGGATCTTAATAGATTTCATTTTGAGTATAGCAAAAAGATTGCTCAAAAAAAACTGGAAGAAACAAAACCCTTTGTAGAGAAGATACAGAAGAGACTTGATGAAAGATTAGATTCTATTGAAGATTTGTTTGTAAAAGAAAAATTAATTTAGATTATTTCTTCAAATTGGAAAATAAAAACGAGAACATCATCTCACCCTGATAATCTCGGAATTGTACATTGAAATTCAAAGTCTGGAGGATATGAATCATCGGTTTATTGTCTGGAAGAACCTCCCCGTTGAATCCCTTAACTCCCTTTTCTTGAGCGATTCTGACTAGAATTTCTATAACTCTACGGGTTAATCCTTGATTACGCCATTCTTCTCTTACAGTAAAAGCAATTTCTGCCATATTCGTATTCCTGTCTAGATAATAGGATCCAGCGGCAACAATTTTCTCTTTTCCCTCCTCCCCATGTATACCGACAATTCCCATAACTTCTTCGTAATCAACAGCTACTTTTACTTGAGTGTCTTTATGTGTAAACGCCTTCTTAGGGGAAAAGAATCGAAGAATTCGGTCATCCATACTTAAAGAGTAATATAATTCTTGCAACAAACGTTCATCAGTAAACTTCACGGGACGAAAATGAACAATCTCTTCATTATTTGATGTAAAATCAGTTTCATATAATTCTGGATATAATACAACAACTCCATCTTGAGTTTTAGGAAGAATTTGATCAGGATATACATAATGTAACCGGATAGCTTCTTTTAGAAGTTTTTCTCGGAATTTTGGATGGGCAATACCTATTAATAGTAACGCTCTTTCCCGAATTGTTTTTCCGTGTAAATTCGCATAACCATATTCGGTTACAACATAATGAACATCCCCTCTAGGTAATACAACCCCAGCACCTTCATCCAACACCGGCACAATTCGAGATTTCTTTCCATCTGTTGTCGTAGAATGCAAAGCCATAATAGGCTTTCCTCCGGGAGAAAGTGCAGCTCCACGTTCAAAATCAGCTTGTCCTCCAATACCTGAATAAAATTGATTTCCTATGGAATCTGAATTTACTTGACCTGTCAAGTCAATTGTTAATGC
>JAEOTN010000557.1 GCA_016839865.1 Promethearchaeota archaeon
AGACAAAGCTCTGAGAGTAATTTTCAAGAGCCCAATCCATTTCAGGTTTATTGTATTGATAAAAATTCCATTCATTTGGAGTTATGTTTTCACTATGAAATATTTCTGTGAAATCTATATCTAATCCAAAACTCCAACCAATACAAAGAATATCGAATCCACCTTCAGAATATTGTGGGACAGGGTATGGTCCGGGATAGTTCCATGTTCTCGGTGAAATTTGCGCCCAACTTGTATGATCAAAAACATCTATTCCAATTCCAATCTTTGGTAATTGTTCAACCATAAGTGTTACCCAGAGGTAACCATAAGAATTCGGAGACAATATACTTATTGAGAAAAAAGGGTCTGGATTTTCTGTTTGCCCATTTGTTGTTTCAGTTAGAATAGGAACAGTGAATATTATCAACAATATCACTAACTGAATCTTTTTTTTCTTTCCAGACTGCATCTCAATCCCCTTACGTATTTTCTATTTGTTTCTCCTTCATGTTTTTTTTCTTTGCTCTGAATTTTATACCATACATTATTGTTGTAACAAAACAAACAGAACTGAAAATTACTCCAGTTATTGAAGCACTATCAGTAGTACAACAGTAAACAAATCCTGCTTGTTCTAAACCATGGAGAATATGTACTCTAGAATATTCATATAGTACTAAGTTTTCATCTGCATAAACATTGCTAGTAGGCCAAGGAGTTATTCCTGGTTCTGCAAACCCATCAATGGTTGTTTCTATTATATGATTTCTTGGAATCCCATGACTGATTGCTTTACGTAAATGCTTCCCGGAATTAGGACTAGCAATTACGCACAATGCACCTGATCCTATATATGGATGTTCCATATTTACGACAATTTCCTCTGATCGAAAATTTAAAGCACGTTTCATTTGTAAGTTTGGTATATCAAATTCTTCAGGATAAGTAAAGAAACCATAATCAACCATATCGATTTTTCCAGAAGCTAATTGATTCATTGCGATTTCTTTGTTTGGGATATCTACAAAATAGACATCTTCTAAAATAGGATTATCAGCGTTTGTTAAATTCTTGTAATATGGATTCTTTGTTAGATGAATAACCTTGTTTACTTCATCAAAAGATTCTAGCTTGTAGGGACCTGCACCGATCATCTTTTCTGGATAGTTCATTGTCCAATTTTCAGCATAATCCTCTTGATCTTCATAGTTAATTTCTTTCCAAATATGATATGGTACCAATGGCAATTCAAGTCGACTAGATCCATATACATGAGATTGTTGAAATCTTATTCTCACTTGGAATTGATCTAGTATTTCTACATCATTGATATTCCATTCTATTGAATCATATGTCATATTTTCATATAGATCAAAACTATACTTCACATCAGTAGCATTAAGTGTGAAGCCATCCGCCCATTTTGCATTTGGATCTAAATTAACAGTATAATTAAAACCATCTTCACTATAGAAGTCTGTTGCGATAAATGGAACAATATTTCCAACATCGGGAGGTGATGATTCTCTTTTAACTAAAGAAGAATAAATTTGGTTTAACCATTGTAAATCATTTAACTCTTTATTTTGTATACAAATAATTGGATGAAAGTTATTGAAAACATCACTGATTCCATAACTTAGGTTTGATTTCGAAGGATGCTCCCAATTAGCCATTGTTTCTGCTTTTTTATTCCAAAGTAATGTATTTATTCCTGTTATATTTTCAGTCATGTAATAGAAAGCATAATTGTTTAGAATTGTAATGGCTGGTAAATCTTCGTAGAGATGCGCTTGAATATCATGAGCATACAGATTTCTTTCAGATAAATCAAATGATTGTGAAAAATTCCCAATCGACCAATCCATTTCAGGAGAGCTGTATTGATAGATGTTATCACCGTTGGGTGGTATGGAATTAGTATCAAACAATCCGGTCATGTCAATATCTAAATCCCAAGTTCGATCCATAAGCAGTAAATCAAAACCACCTTCATTGTGAGTTGGAATGGGATAAGAGCCGGGATAATCCCATGTTCTTTGAGCAATTTCCTCATAGGACATGATTTCGATAGCATCTACTCCTAACCCGCTCTTTCTTAGTTCATGAGCTATAATCTCAGCCCATACTACTCTCATAGGTTCAGTATCAAGACAAATAATACTGAAGGTGAAAAATGCTGGTGGATACAAATAATTTCGACAAGCTTCAGTATTTTTTGTTGAAACAATTAATGATGCGATAACTACTACTAAGATTAGATATTTCTTCATTCTCATTCTTTTCATTCCTTAAACCTCCTTCTCCTATATAAAACAATAATTCCCCCCACAATTATTACTGGAAGTATGACAATCTGGAAACCAAATCCTAAGTTTGTTGTTGACCCGATCTGATCCTCTATTTTGAAACTAGCATATTCCATTTGTTCCCAAGCTTTTTCTAAATCATATTCAAGTGGTTGTAAGCTTTCATCGAATCCGTAACTCCCTCTAGGCCAAGGAGTTGCTGCGGGAACACTCAAGTTACCTGTTATATTTTGAACTATATTTCTTCTTGGGATGATGTAACTAATCGCTTTTCGAATGTGTTTTGCTGATTCTGCGGAAGCAATTGGACACAATTCACCAGTTCCGATATATGGGTGTAACATATTTATTGCTAATTCTTGTGTGGAACATGTATCGATATGTAATGATGATGCTGTGGTTAGATTTTGTAAATCACTAAATTCTATATCAAAACGAGGATCTATTAAATCAACATTTCCCGCTTCAAATGAGGAAATTGCACTTTCCTTACTTGGATAGTATTCAAAGTAAAGATATTCAAAATTAGGAGTAATTCCTGTCCAGTTTTTGAAATAATCATTTCGTTTTAATCTAATTACTCCTGTGGAGTTATCAAAATCATCAAGATAATATGGTCCTGCTCCCAGTAAATTGGAATCCAAAGTATCATTTAGAGCCCAATCCCTACTTTGATTTATTTGATCTTGAGGTTCTATCGATTCCCAGATATGTTGTGGTAGAATTCCATAATTGAGTTTTTGATCCTGAAAAACCCATGCTTGTACGAAGTCTATTTGAAACTCAAATTCACTAAGAATGGTAATAGGATTTTCATCATAGTATGGTGGCCACCAAAAGTACCAGGGCCATTCTCTAAATGAGGGATCAAGAAGCACATTATATGTGTAATTTACATCTGTCGCATTCAGAACGTGTCCATCAGCAAAAACTGCGTTAGGATTCATTTGTACATTATACGTTATTCCGTCATCACTATTCCAACTAGTAGCTATTCTATTTGTCCAACCTAATCTTTCTGAATCTCGCATTATCAATCCAGGATAAATTTGCTTTAACCACAAAGCATCAGAATTAGATTTTCTATCTTTAAGAATGTGAAAAATATCAAATCTCTCAGGAACTGCAATATGTAACTCTGTTTCACCCGGAATTTCCCAGTTTTCAATGGTTTCGAAATTTTCATGGTATAATAGATCAAATGATCCTTCTAAATCTTCATTGAATACAATAAGTTTTTGAGAATTAATTATTGTTATTGCTGGAAGATCATCATATAGTAATTGCTGTATTTCGTTTGCGTAAACCAATCGATCTGTTTGATTAAATGATTGAGAATAGTTACCAAGAGCCCAGTCCATTTCAGGTCGACTGTATTGGTAGAAGTTATCACCGTCTGGTGGCATAGAAGGAGTATCAAACAAACCTCTCATGTCAACATCTAAATCCCAATCCCAATCAATGAAGAGAATATCAAATCCACCTTCTGCATGAGTTGGTATTGGATACGGTCCGGGGTACCCCCAAGTCCGCGTAGATATTTCCGACCAATTAGCAATTATTAATTCAGTTTTTATTCCAATAAACGATAATCTTTCAGCAATTAGTGTTGCCCATTCAATGCGATCTAGCCTTGATTCCGGACATAGAATAGTTATTTCGAAAAATGGTTTTATTAATGTTGCATTTCCAGTATTTACATTATAGTCTATAGAAATCAGTGAG
This sequence comes from Promethearchaeota archaeon, assembly GCA_016839865.1. The sequence continues at coordinate 4,017 of JAEOTN010000557.1, forward strand.
AATATCATCAAAAATACTGCTATTTTTTGCCATCCTTTCTTCGTCAATTTTTTCATCTTCCCTTTTCAGCTGTAACCTCCATAACATAATGAATAATTGACTATCCCACATTCCTCCAAATTTTTGCCATAATTGTATCCCAGCAAATCCCTCTTGATTTGGAGAATCCCTTGAAGGCTATGAGATATTGTTGCGATTTTCTTCTCTTTTGCCATCGCCTTCCCCGCGGACGGACCTTCAATTCCGTTCAGGTGTAAAT
>JAEOTN010000295.1 GCA_016839865.1 Promethearchaeota archaeon
AACTCATTATTTGGGAAGAATTTCCGAGTTAACCACATTGCAGGACGTAACATTTTGAAGAACCAAAGAGGAACAGAAAACGTAGGATGACGAATTCCATAATAATCTGCAACAAGACCAAACATTTCCTTGAAACAAACCAGTTCTCCAGTCAAATTATACACTGTTTCAGGCACGGTTGTTGAGTTTTGGGCGAGAAAAACCATCCCTCGTGCCACATCTTCCGGAGCGATAATCGACATTGTCAACTTCCCCTTGTTGATTAATTTCGGGAGGGATTTCTTAGCCATAATAGCGACTAGTTTAGGAAGGACAATGCGGTCATGAGTTCCGCATATTGGACCGATTCGAGCTATCTTGAATGATTTTTCAGGATGCAGAGTCTGAAAATGTTGAATTCTCTGTTCAACAATTCGTTTGGAACGTGCATAGGCATCACCTTCAGTTAGGGATCCAATTTCTGCTTCTTCCTTGATCTTCGTTCCATTTTCTTTTAGATAAGATCTATAGACCGAAATAGAACTTGCAAACACAAAACAATGAGCATTGGATTCCACAAATGCTTCCAACATAGATTTAGAGCCTTCAATATTCGTCGAGAAAATCAGGTTTTCATCCATACTCGGATCAGAAATTGCCCCAACATGAAATACTACATCAATTTCATAATCCTTGAAAATATTTTGAATTTTAGTATTTTCGTTTAACGAGCCTTGAACAATTGTAACATTCAAATTTTTAAGATGAATCGCTTTTTCGGGTGTTCGAACTAAACAAACCACATCTCCGGGAGAATTTGTATTTCCATTCACCAAACACTCCACTAATGAATGCCCGACTTGTCCCGTTGCACCTGAAATAAGATATTTCATCTTTCCCAATCTCAATATCAACTATTTGAACCGTTGTATCACATTCCTTTTAAAGTGTGGATGTAGATGTAACAATTCTAAGCGACATTTTCTCATCTCTAAGTGGTATATGAAGGATAAAGCTATAAATACTCTCTAGATTTAATACTCCAAATTAGATTGAATACATAAAAAATCCAATTTAGGTTAAAAAAATATGAAACGATACGCTTCAATTGATTTCTTACGAGGTTTAGCAATTTTCCTTATGATATTTATTCATTCGTTAATGCGCTGGGTAAATCGAGGTCCAATCATGACCGATATGGGTAGTTACTCTCTATTTGCGGTTATCTTCTTTATGGCTGCATTGTTTATGGGAGCATGGTGCGGCTTATTCTTGATGGTCTCCGCTACCGGAAACATGATGTCCATGCATAATAGCCTAGAACGAAACCCAAAAGTGCGAACTACTGTTATAAAGCAAATTATCGGAGGTTTCTTACTATTATTTGCAGCTATGATTACGGAAAGTCTGACAGGATATGGAGGATACATGGGCAGTGTTGCTCTTGGAAACTTCACATCATGGCAACAAATATTCTATAACGGTTTTCATTTTGAAACAATTCATGCAGTGGCTTGGTGTGTAATACTTAATGGTATTACTCAAGGATTTTTATCGATTAATGGAGGATGGAAAAAAATCAACCGAAATATTGCAATTTACATAATTTTAGCATTAATAGTAGTGGTTTTGACTCCTTCGGTTTGGGACTTAGCCGCAAGGATCATTCCTGGTTACCCATATGAACTAAGAACTTTCGATTGGCATATATTTGGTCAGACTATCCCTGTGAATAGCAAGGTCCAAATGGGATATCTAGGTCATGACTCAGTTTGGAGACTCTTACTACTGGTCTTTCTAGGTCCTTTAGCAGCACCCGTAGAGCCGATTTTTCCATTTCTAGCTGTTTCCTATATTGGAAGTATTATTGCATTATTCATGATCCGAAAAAGGAAAGAGATGGAGGGTTTTGATGAATATGATGTTACACCCATGAAAAAACCATCTATCTTGGTAAAAAGAATATTCTTGTCTCTGTTAGTTGCATCTTTTATCGCGTTTATTACGTTTGGAGTTTTGTGGCAATTTATTGTAGCTGATATTGCCATTCAATTCACTATGATGCAGCTCATGATTGGTTCATTTATGATTTTTGTGCTCCTTGGGATTGTAATATTCCATTTCCGAAGGAAAGAACGAGAAACAAGTGAATATAAACAGCACACGCTTCCATTAAAGAGCGGAATGTTAGTAGGATTAGCTTTATTTGTCATCGGACTTTTTGGATGTGTTTTAGTAGTATTCTTGGGACCAGATCCAACTGCTTTTGATGCACTTTTAGGAAGTACTTATAATATTAGAGGTTTAGGCGATACTGGAACATGGCTATGGTGGTTTTGTGTGGTTACAGGAGCACAGATTGGTGCTTTCTGCTTATTAATACGCGGGATAGAGTTTCGCGGTAAAACTCAACAATTTGGAAGGAAAACACTATGGTTCCGTCGCTTCGGAATTGTGCCATTCAGCATATATAATTACCAATTTATCGATGTTCTTGTTCCCCTTTTACTGGGCGCAATCGGTCCATTTATCGCAATATCTGATCCATGGTCAACTACTGGCACATTATTCCCTGGTAACGGGTTGAATACGTATGGTGTGTATGGAATTTGGTTTATTCTGATATTGGTATTTCTCATGTATTGGCTTTTGTTATGGCTATGGGAAAAAGTACATTATGCATTTGGTTGGGACTGGTTTTTGGGAAAAATTGCAGGTGTTCTTATCCCTTCCAAGCGAAAAGATAAGCTAAATAACGAAAAAATCCCATGGTGGCAGGCAAGAAAATTAAAAGGATTATCAAATCCTGAATGGATAGATATTATTAGAGAAGATCAAATTCCTAGACAAGAACTAGTAGATAGTAAACTTGCATTTAAGCTGAGTTGGTTAGGAATTTTAATCGCTCCTTTATCCCTTGTCTCACTGGGAATTGCATTAACTGCTCGTAAGAAAGAAGGAAAAAACGGATTCAACTTATGGGGATTAATTATTTCGATTTTTGGTGCACTATTAGCAGCAGGGATACTGATAGGTACGATGTTTATCTACGGAATCAGTTTCTAACTCTTTTTCTACTTTTTTTCATCCTGAAAATGTATCTACTCCATCTGTAAGCCAATCAACTGTACATTTTGCGAACGCTATTTTATCCGAGTATTGTACTCTGCCGTATTCAAACAAACAAATGATAGAGCCATCTGAGAGACTAGCTACTTCAGAATAACCTGAAGGACCATAATACAATATTTTTTCCTCGGTCCACGTTTCCGACTCATCATAAGACATATAGAGTGTCAATCTCACTCGGGACCAGTAACTTCCTGGATAGGAGATCATTATACGATTCGTTCCATGCTCTGATAAAGAAGATACTCTTGCAATTGAACCCATTACTATCGGTGTAGGAATCTCTGGATGTTCAAGAACCTGTGTCCAAGTTATCCCTCCATCATCCGATAAGGCATGTAACACGTGTTGAGGAGGGTGATTGGTCCCTAAACTTACATTCGTTCTGAGAAGCATATGTAGGGTTCCATTCTCCAGTTCCAAAATCTCACATTCATTCCCATATCCCGCAGTTCCTCCCATTGACCATGTTTCACCATTGTCATCACTATACATAGCAAAACATCCTACCGAGGAATATGTTGGAATGATCAATCTTCCTGCATAGATACCCCGAGTCATTTGAATTCCATGCCCAGGTCCAAAAATACCTTTTACAATATCACTCATTCGGAATGGTTCAGACCAATTGAGCCCCCCATTATCACTTACGCGATAGAAGAGTCGATATTCCTCGTTAAGTGCTGTATTATTCGTATAGGTTAAGAAAACTTTCCCAGTTTCATTATCGAAAACTGCTGTAGGATTACCAAATTTCACTTCTTCTTTGAAGATTGGCCATTGATTTATTAGAACCAAATCCCCCCAAGTATTTCCTGCATCTGTACTTCTTTTCATGACGGTATCAATTGCTCCATTGTCCAAAGCTGCATTTTGACGTGCTTCTGTAAAAGCGAGGACGATATCTTCCGTAACCGGATCGGAGTTGTTAAGTGTTGCACCAGCGGGGATTACAACGAGAGATGGAATTCGATGAGTATAATACCCTCCTTCATTACGTTGGAATAAATCAATATGAGTTACTCCCTCACTAAATTTGGGTTGATTGATCAATCCCACACCGAAGTATAGAGGGAAAAATAGTAGCCACAAAATAATGGATACAATAATCGCTTGTGGAATTTCTTTCTTCTTTTCTGTTCTCTTTTTCATCCACTGTTGGATTTGAAAACCTAAAGAACTCCCGATTAACACGAATATTAATAGTACGAATGTAACTGCCAGAAAAATAATGACCATATTATACAAAGACACGGGTTGATAGTAATTCGTAAGAGTCATCCTCATGAATAATATCACGAGACCTACAGCAAATCCGAGATTTATGATTACCAGAACTGGTGTTTTTTGTAATTTTTGTAGAAAATTCCATCGAATTAGGTCAGTTTCAGGTTTCTTTTTGAAAATTGATATCATTGAACGGATTGGCAAGAAGATAATAACGCTTGCCATAAAAGCGACCAGAGGTTGACTAACGAGTACAACGAGCCATAGATTGCCCATTCCAGAGGCATTGTATATGAAAAAAGCTATATCAAGACCAATCAGAGCTAATCCTTCAAGAACTTGAAGGATGTATAAAATTATCAAATATTTAGGGGACAATTTCTCCATGATGTGTAGATTTTAGAGATAAATTAAATAATTTATCGTTGCGGTTTATGCTAGACTATAAACTGTAAAATTAGCATACTGGAAACGAGTCCATTTCATCTGACGGAAACCAATTCGACCTCCAAGATATGATTCTCCTCTCACTCGTCCAGCATCATTCCAGTTAATTACTTCTCGTCCATCGATGAACATAACAACATGGTTTTCATCTTTTATCAGAGTGATATTATGAATATTATTAACTAATTTTTGGGCTTTCTATCGATTATCCTTAGCAAACGATTGATATATGAAAAAAGAGAACTTATAAAAAGTATTAATTCGAAAGTTAAGATTGTTCAGAACATATTGTTACAAATGCTTGAAAATGTAAAAAGATGATTCGAAATGACAAAAAAATATGCAAGTATTGATTTTCTCCGTGGTTTCGCAATTTGGATGATGGTCTTTGTGCATACTCTTATGCGCTGGGTCGATCAAGATGGCATTCAAGCCACATTAGATGAACTACCAATGATGATCCTCATTATCCTGCTCGCTGCCATATTCTTCGGAGGATGGGCAGGCTTTTTCCTCATGGTATCAGCCACTGGTAACATGATATCGATGTATAAGAACTTGAAACGAACCGACAATGTCGGAAGCGTCGTTCTAAAGCAAGTTATTGGTGGAATGTTATTGTTATTCTGTGCAGTTTTAACCGAAGCTGCAATTGGCTACCATGGATATCTTGGAGATGTAGCTTTGGGGAGACCAGATAAGTGGATAATCCTTTTGTATCGTGGATTTCATCAAGAAACTATTCATGCTGTCGCCTGGTGTATTATCCTAAACGGAATCGTTCAAGGACTGTTATCGATTAAAGGGGGTTATAAGAAAATTAAACGCAATATCATTATTTATCTTATTCTCGCTGTAATTATTTTTGCAATGAGTGTACCTGTTTGGGAGGGATTAAGATTTTCATTCCCTGGGCTAAACGAATTTGCAGAACCATTGAATTACCCCTTTGACGTTCCACTTCAAGGAATTAAAGAAATTCAATATGGCATTTTAGGAGTAACACCTTTTTGGCAATTAGTCAAACAATGGTTTATTGCTCCTTTAGCGGGTGGACCTGAACCAATACTTCCTTTCCTAGGTGTTTCATTTATTGGTAGTGTAATTGGACTCTTTCTTATGAAGAAAGAAGAAGAAAGAGAGGAAAATCCTGAAAAGCTCCCCTCAACTCGACCTCTTACAATTGGTCTTATCATTGGTTTCACTTTATTTGTGTTAGGATTAGTAACAACAGCAATATTGGGATTAATGAGTCCAGATATGAATTTAGTAGGAGACTTGATAGCGCGTCACTATGATGTGAGAGGATTGTATGAATTCGGATTAGAATATGGATTTGGTTACTCCTTTATCTGGTTGAGTTGGTTTATTATGGAGACTGCTGCTCAACTCTGCGCTATCCTATTATTACTTCGTGTTGTAGAATTTCGAGGAAAGGCAAAACAATTCGGTAGAAAAACGCTATATTTCAGACGATTTGGTTTTGTTGCTTTTAGTGTCTACAACTATCAATTCGTAGATATAATCATGGTCTTCATCTTTGCGTTTATAGGCTACGCACTCCCTTGGTTAGGAATTCCTGGCGCTGCGGGAGTCGGAAGTGGTTATACAGCAATTGTAGCTGCCTCTCAAGATTCTTACGGAGTAATAACTATATGGTTCCTAATCGCTGCAGTATATGGATTACACCAGTTATTACTTAGATTGTGGGAGAAGACAAACTTTACTCTTGGTTTTGAATGGTTTATCTCAAAAGCTGCAAATATCTTAGTTCCTTCAAAGCGCAAAACCAAGAAACGTGAAGGCTTCTTTTATACGGATCGTTTAGACGCAAAGAAAGGATTATATACTCCTGAATGGATTGAGGTTGTTCCTTATGACAAGGTACAACACACAAATTTAGTGGATTCAAAATTAGCTGCACGTTTATGCTGGGTTGGTTTAGTTATTCCACCGCTAGCTTTAGTTTCGCTTGGAGTAGCTCGAACGGCGATTAAAACTGAAGGTAAAAATAAATACAGTAAACGAGGACTCATTGTTTCGATTATTGGAATCTGTTTGACGATTGCGATAATTGCTGTATTATTTGCAATTCCAGGAATCGCTCTTTAATTTTTTTTTGTACAATATTCCTAATTTTTTTTTATCGACTCCTTCATATTAATCCGTCCAAATATCCAAAGTATTTCAGTAGATAGTATGGTAAAGTGTAGCTGATTCCTATAGGTTCTACTACATAATCAAGACTCCTCCTACTTTGTCTCCATAAACTCTCTGTTCCTCCATAGGGATTGTCACACCAGATGAACGTACTAATCCGATACATAGATACCGTTTTTGGTCTAAGATAACGATCATCTAACATCCCATCCATGAGTTCACCTGGCAGCCAACGGAATAACTTCCCCATGGGATTATAGTCAAACCAATCTTTCCATTTTTTTATAGCAGGATCTAATTGCATCCAGGTTCCTCCATAATCTTCACGTCGAACCGACATATTTTCTCCACCATAACTGTCATTATAAATTGGATATGCTGTGAATTGGTGGAGTTGATCCAATGTATCCCACAAAATTTCATCTAAATCCTCTTGTGTATACCTGGTGCTTGGGATTGTTCTTTTTGCATTAAACGCTAAAAATACTGCATTAGCTTGACAATTTCTTTGATACCTGTACAAACTGTAGTCTTTTTCATACGTTTTTATGAACCTATTTAACTTGACTGGGTCATCTTCTATTAGAATATAAGACATAATCAGCTCGTATAAAAACGAATTAGCATAAGACTCATCAACCGTATTTGATTCGCCAACATGAGGAGAGTGTGGCTGGTACATCTCACGAGTACAATAATAATTATAGAGTTGGGCGTATCGATCGTTATCTGGATAAGCTATGGTCGCCATTTTCATAAGAACCATTTTCCATTCACCCGCAAGTACCCCCATGTTCTCTAGATGTGCCCCACACGGATTTCCATCTCCGTGAACCTCTTGATACATCGAATCTATGAACCCATTTGTGATTTGACCTATAATTTTTCGGACCACTTCTTGTACCCAGGAATCATTGCAGAGTTTCAAAGCAGCAGCTAATCCGTAGAAATACCCTCCCAATTCGTCTTTACTTGTATAAAGTCGAACTCTCCACTGACTATAATCAATCCCGTCTGTATGCCATGAACCATCTGTTCCATTGAACATTTTATAATGATCACTGAACATCTCTGAATAGTTCGCATCGCTAACCAGCTCAGGCATTGCATAAAATCGTGCAAGAGTTTGTCCAGGAAAGTCTGGACCTAATCCTCCATTTGGTACAGCAATCAATAAGGACAATCCTGTGACCATTTTTTTGATGAGTTGAAGTGATGTTGCAATTTCCCCTGGATCGGTCAATGTTTGGTAACGGAAACATTCCGTTGCCAAAGGTGTCCCCGTCCACTCTCCTCCGTTATCCGTTAAATGATATCTTTTAATAGTCCCATTGTTCCAAATTTCAGTATTAATGGATAAATTGATAGGAGTATGCCAATCTAATAGACGAGTTTGGTAAGTATGAGCTAAATTATCCATCAAATCCAGATCTGCAGTTATATTTGCCATGGAATTCCAAGGAGAGGCCTCATCATACGGATCATAATAATTAAGTTCCCTAGAATACGCATGGGAATACAACTCCCCAAAGAAATACCCTATGAATCCAATAAATCCGCCAAACAAAATTACCGGAATAAAAACTACAATTGTTAAGATTGTGTATTTGACCTTGATTGATTTTCGATTAGTAATTTTCGTTTTACTCACCAAAGTTAAGCAAATTCGGATTAAATGAAAGAAAAAAAATTAGGAAAATATAAAGAATATCGCTACAGCAGCTGAAATTAAGAATATTGATGCCATTACTATCAATCTCCAAGTTAATTGGGGTGATTTCATCATTTTCTTAAATGGATTTTTGAACGGTCCAAAGCGTTCCTCATTCTGAGGGATCTCGTGATAATACGTAAAGGTCTCACTTTCTATCTTTACATGATTAATAGGTATGCAGAAATACAAGAAGAACATAAAGATCAATCCCAACGTGATAAGGGTGGTTCCAATTGTCTCCAGAATTAATATTCCTCTTGAGAAATCTCCATATACATATGAATAAATCGTTTGAATCAATGGTATCCCTGTCAACCACATAGCCGAGAGTACTTCAAAGGGTTTTAATCTCCGTAAATGCGGTGTAAGAGAAACAGATTTAGTCTTGAACACACCTAAATGTACATTTTTCTTATAGAAATTTGACCTCAAAAAGAATTTCCCATTTCCTTGGTTGAAATATATCTTTTGATTTTTGTTGAAATCTGTTAACAATGCGGTAATTATCATCCCTACTCCAAAAACAGTTCCTCCAAACCAAAATAAAGCACCAAATAAGACTTGGAAGGCATAGCTGATTACAGACAACACAAGGATAGATAATCCCATAATCAAGCGGAAATATTTATGCTGATTTTCTCGTGTAATGAGTAAATCTCCTTCGTTCTTATGTAAGTCTTCGAGATTTTTATCCCCACGTCCTTCTACTTTACTAGTTTCATACTCCAAAACATTCAATATCTCTGTCCTATCAAAATTTTGTTGTGGAGTAAACCACATCTCATAGTATTTCTCTTTTGTCACCAGTTCCAAATAATTTTGGGGGAACACTACCAATAGGATTAAACAAGTGAAATACACTAAGGCAGTTAATGTCATCATTATGGAAAATTCGTGAGTTAAAGCTCGAGGTTCATCAAACATCGGAACTCCATATTTTAGCATTAAAAGTGCAGTTGGGATGAACCAAATCACCCAAATGATGCGGTGTCCGATGTTTGTATTCTGATACCGTAATCCTTCAACTTCTGGTTTAGCAATTTCGGTCAATTTAGGAAATAATAATCTGCGTTCATGCACATAGTATACATTCTTGCTTTGAGAGACATTACCAGGATAGGAAGATAACATGCTATATATCAATAAACCTGATCCAATCATTAAAGCGGGAAAACCTACCAACCAGAAGAACGACATACCACCTAACGTTAAAGCGGTACCATGATATTCTTCAACAGGTATATTATCAGGATTACCGAAATAGGCACCTAGGAAGAAATAATCCAAAATTCCTGTCGCTAATAATAATATTGCTGCAATGAAGCGAGTCCATGGAATAGATACAAATTTCGCTTCTGTTGTTATTGGTTCTCGATAGCTTTTGGAATTTTTATATGTCCATTCTCCTTCGGATAAGATTTTTGGAGATA
>JAEOTN010000296.1 GCA_016839865.1 Promethearchaeota archaeon
AATATCTCCACAAAAACTCTTGTAAATGACGCATGTATTGATTTACAAATACCATTCTCAATTGCTGGTGTATTACGTTTTAATGGGCAAATTGTCACCGTTGTACCTCAAGAAAAAACTACTTGTTATCGCTGTGTATTTGGAGATATCTATGATAATTCTAATATGCTGACATGTGCTCAAGCTGGAGTTATTGGACCTGTGCCAGGAATAGTTGGAAATCTCCAAGCTAGTGAAGCTTTGAAGTATCTTCTAAATGTAGGAGATTTACTCACAAACAAAATCCTATTTATTGACCTTTTACAAAATGTATTCCACCAAATTGAAGTAAAAAGAAATTCTGACTGTATGGCATGTGGAGAAGATGCGAAAGATTTAGTTACGACACACAATTATGATATGGGGGATTTCTGTGACGACCAATGAAAACACTAATCTCAAAATATCAAAAAGGTTAGATATTCAAGGAAAAGTGTGTCCAATGACGTATGTTTATACAAAGGTCACTTTGGAAGAAATGAAACCAGGAGAAATATTAGAAGTGGAGTTAGACTTTCCTGCAGCAGTAAAAAATATCCCAAAAAGTGCTAAACAACAAAATCTGGGAGAAACTCTTAAAATTAAGGAAATTGTCCCACAAAAAAAATGGATTCTACTACTTAAAAGAATTTGATCCCTTTTTTTCTATTTTTTCTTCTTCCATCCTATAGAAATAAATTTATCCATCGTCACAAGATTGTATGGATATTCAGATTCGACAGGCTACTATTGATGATGTGAAAGATATTCTTTCCCTATGGAGAGAATTGATCGACTATCATATAGCAATTGATTCCTATTTCGAAATGAACGAAGATGCAGAAATCCATTTTGAAAAATATCTAAAAACCCATATTGAACAACAAGAGGAATCAATTGCAAATTCTAAGATGTTGTACGTTGCAGAAAACACAACATCCCATGCAATTGTAGGATTTATTATGGGAAGTATAAATTCCTATCCTCCAGTGTTTAAACTCAAACACTATGGTTGTATAAGCGATATTTGTGTAACAGAATCCTATAGAACACGTAAAATTGGAGAAAAACTTGTGATTGAAGCTAAGAAATGGTATAAAGAACGTGAGATCCAAAGAATTCAAATGCATGCCGCAACCGGCAATCCTGTTTCTCGTTCGTTCTGGAAAAAGATGGGATTCAATCCCATTATGGAACAAATGTATTACCAAGAATAAAAGATCTCTATTTTAATTATTCTATTCTTCTAAAGGAGGATTTTCGAGTTCTTCTACTTTGTATTCTCCTTTCTTTTCGAATAACAATAGTACTAATATTGCAGAAAAACTCACAGCACACATCACGAGAAGTAGAACTGAAAGATCATTTACTAATAGTAATCCTCCTAGCATAGGCACAAATATTTGATTGAGACTTGTCAGAGAATTGTTTATGCCTAAAACAGTTGCATACTCTTTCTTACCTACGCTATTGGTTAATCTACTAGATAGAACGGGGCGTGCAGTCCCAGTGCCATAAGCGAGAAAAGTTAAGGGAATAAAGGTTATCCAGTAAATTGAACTGAACATAAATCCGATCATCGCAAGAATCATACCGATCACTCCCGAAATCAGAATACGTTTCTCACCGAACGTACGAATCAACCACTTTACAATAAGAAATTGCAATACCACTCTAAAGATTCCAATCCAAGTGTGGAAATATCCAGCTATCTCCGGGGTTTCTAATAAATCAAATCTATCAATGGCGATTAAGATAAACGAGCGTATGAATAAAAAGAACCCAAAAGTATACAAAAAGAATAAGAACAAGTTTCTACGGGTCTTTCGATTCTTCGAAAACCGTACGATATCTCTAACTGGAATAATATCATTGAATTTTAAAGAAATCTTGCCAGGACGATCGATGTATGTCTCTGGAAATATAGTCAACACTAGTATAATTGACAGAAGAGAAATCCCCGCTGCTATAAACATGGGTAGTGCATACTCCAGTGATGATACTGTCGATAATATACCGCCAAGAGCAGGACCCAAAATTAGTGCTGCTCCAAACACTCCTGATGAGATGGTAAATACTGATGTACGGGTTTTCGGGGTAGAAATATCTGCTAATGAAGCTTGAATAACTGTCATATTACTTCCAAGCAACCCATCTACAATTCTAGCAGCTACAAGAAGCCATATAGAATGCGCGAAACCGGAGAAACCTAATAGAAGGAATCCCATCATCGTGGTGATTTGACTGAAAATTAAAAGAGGTTTTCGTCCAAATCGATCGCTCAGTTTGCCGATTATAGGACTAGCAAAAAGTTGACACAGACTGAAGATACTTGATAACAATCCAATTTGGAATGGATTTAATCCCAAATCCGTAGATAATAAAGGAATTATAGGAATCATTAGAGAGAATCCTAAGATTTCCGTAAATTGGATTAGCATCAGTGTCCATAGGATTTTTTTTGGTACTTCAGTCGATTTACTCATCATAGTAATGCATTATGGAATGTTCGTTGAACTACCACAACCAAAAGGTGGTGGATTCTTGGTTCATTGACCGTTGCTTTCAATTCGAAAGTCTTACATGATCTTCCCAAGCGTAACTTCCCGTCGCTCCAACGGTAGAGATAATTAGTATTCCTTGATCACTTAAAATCTTTAATCCTTCTTTTAATAGATTTTTTGAAGCATTTTGATCTCGGTTATGAATTGCACCACATACTTGACAGATCCAGGATCTTTCAGATAATTTCAATTCTTCATATCTCCAGCCACAACTAGAACACAATTTACTAGATGGAAACCACCTATCGACAAAAATTACATGATGTCCCTGAGCTTCCATCTTATATTGTAGTTGTCTTGTGAATTGATTCCAAGAAAAATCACGAGTTACGGATTTCGAGACCCCTGAATTGAATTGTTGCATACCTTTAATATTCAAATCTTCAAGTACAATTAGCTCATAAGCATTTGCTAGTTTGATAGAGACTTTATGTGACCAATCCCGTTTTCGATTTGTAATTTTTTCGTATAAGCGTGCTAATTTTAGTTTAGTTTTTTGTTGATTTGAAGATCCTTTTTTCTTTCGGGATAACGTTCGATGGAGTTTTTTCAATTTTTTTTCTTCTTTTCTATAGAATCTTGGATTTTTTAGGTTGAAATTAGGAGATATTAAGAATTTCGATAAGGACATATCATAAGCTTCAATTTTAGATGCATGAATCTCTTTTTTTAGTGGAATATGGACTTTTTTTTCTACTAAAATTGAAACATAATATTTACAGGTCTTGGTTTTCGATACTGTTATATGTTTAATGGATTCACAAAATACTCGATTATCTCGGAATTTAATCCATGACTTAATTTTAGGGAATTTGATCAGTTTTTGAGAAAAATTGATCTTTATATTGTTATTTATATTGTATGTGGTGAATGATTGTTTAGTTTTGCGGGTTTTGAATTTTGGAAACCCAATTAGATGTTTTTTCTTAAGTCCCTTATAAAAATTTTGAAATGCTCTAAAGAGATTTCTGGTTGATGATTGAAGCGCTTTACTATCTACCTCTTTTAAAAATTCAAATTCAGTTTTTAACTGCTTTTCGGAACGATATTTATAAGAATTTAGTTGTTCTTTATGATTTTTTAATTTTTGATACACAGAGATTCGTTCAGCTAACATTTTGTTCCATAAAAATCTACAGCACCCAAAGGTTTTATCTAAAATTTCACGGTGTGAATGATTTGGATATAATCTGAACTTATAAACACTGTAAACCATAACCATCCCTCTATGAATTGTGTTTATGAATTCCCTTTAAAAAGTAGGTACAGTGATAAAGAAATTAAATATTCAGTGTATCAAGAGTCCATTTCTAAAAAATTGACATCTAACGACTGAGATAGTTCCTGAACTATTAAATTGAATTCATTGAGTATCAAAATATAATCAAAAAGCAGTTTTTGTTCAAAATTCATAACATATAGTTGTTCATCCCTACCCTAATGGAAATGAAAAATAATAAGGTGGGAAATTTTATATTAACATCCCGGAAAATCCGAGTTAGGGCAACAAATGCTTTTTCCATATGTCGTAGCAATTTCCTCGTATATTGCTTGAGCCTCGGGAGAAGAATAATTATATGCACATACTTCCTTATTTTTTTGTGATAACATGAAGTGTAAATGGACATATCCACTCTCTGTACACAAGAGCCGTGCAATGCGATCTCCAGTAGAAATTGTTTGTCCTACCGTCACATATATATTATCCCTCTGCAATTGCTTTTGTTCTTCAGTCTCAGCGAACGGTTCAATCACATATTTTACTTCCCACCCTCTTGCAATCGTAACATAGACACTGAACATCATGATTCCAGGGGGAGTAGAATAGGGGTTTTCTGATTCCTCAATTTTTCTTACTTTTCCATCGGCGACGGCAAGAATTCCTGTCCAATTATTAGGACTAACAACTAAATCGATACCATTATGTGTTACTCCAGGTTCTCCCCAGTCACTTACATTAAATCCATTGAATTCTGTTATATTTGTGCTTCCACCTTCCATGGGAAACTCAATAGGAGGACAGTCTTCTGATAATAAGTAGAGGGGGCTTTGGGGAAAGAAAAAAATGAAACCTGCACTTGTCACAATTATTATTCCGAGTATCGAGATGAAAATCTTCGTTCCTTTCCTCATAAAAAATAGTCAATGTTTGTAGGTAAAAGTTTTATCATCCAACTGTGGAAACAAATAAGAAGATCGTGGGAGGAATCACTAGTACGGAATTGGGATAGGTATAGTTGGTATTAATTATGGTTAAGAAAAAGAAAGTTGCGATCATAGGTAGTGGTATAGCAGGATTGGTTGCAGGCGGGTATGCTGCTCTGAAAGGGCACAAAGTATCTATTTTTGAGCAATATTTCGAAATTGGAGGAGTAATGGCACCATTTAAAGACGAAAATGGATATACATGGGACCTCGGTCAACTTCTTTTAGAGGGACTAGGACCTGATGAACCATTTGGCAAACTCTTAGGTGAATTGGGAGTCGATGATAAGATTGAAATCATTCGGGATGAACGGGAATATATATTTCCCGATTTCCGATTAGACAAACCTAAGGAATACGGTGGATTTAAATGGCGTTTAGAACGATTAAAGGAAGTTTCTCCTGAAGACGCAAAAGGACTTGAAGAATATTGGAAATATTATAAGAGATTTACCAAAATCATGACATTTGCACGCCGGATGGATTTCAGTAAAGGCTTGAAATCATTCATTAATAAAATTCGAATGTATCTGAATCTTCTACCACTTGCATCCAAGCAAAGTATGAGTGCAACAGATCTTATGAACTCATTTTTCAAAAGTGAAAAACTCAGTATGGTTTTTACTTCTATCTTAGCGGATTTTTTTGTTCGTCCCAGCCAATTTATGGGATTGGGGATAGCTGCTATAAATCCCGAACCATCATTTGATAAACGGATGCCGGCATATATTTCCAAAAACCGTCAGCAATTATACTTTTACAGTATTAAAAACGGATGTCATACTATCACGGATGCATTAGGAGCTCGAATTGAAGAATTAGGAGGAAAAATCCATCTTAATACCCCTGTGTCTAAGATTAATGTTGAAAATGGAACGGTAATCGGTATTACAACTCAAGATGGAACTTTCCATGAAGCCGATATGGTCATTTCTAGTGGTAGCCCAAAAGAAATTTGTTTGAATTTATTTGATGATGGAGTTCTATCCGAAGAATACAAACAACAAATAAAAGATGTTCCTCTTATGGATTCAATTTTCATGGTTCACTTGGGATTAGACCCAGAATTCGACCCAAAGAAGTATTTGAATTGCGTTTGTACATATTGTTATAACCTATATGACTTAGAAGGAGGAGTTGAACGTGCTTTGAATGGAGACTATCATGAAGGAGAAGATGGATTGGTGATACATGTTCCAACCTTCCATTCACCTGAGATGGCTCCAGGAGGGCATACAGCTATGACAATCTATACAATTTGCCCAATGAAGTTAAATAAAGGGGATTGGAAAGACAAGAAGGAGTATTATGCAGAAAAATTGTTAGAATATGCAGAAAAATACTTACCAGACCTTAGAAAACATGTTAAAGTTCGACGTATCGTTGCTCCAGATGATTGGGCGAAAAGAACTATGGTGAAACATCATGCATTCGGAGGAGTAGCACCCATTATGGGTAAGAGTGGACTTCCACATGAGACTCCAGTTAAAAATTTCTATTTTATTGGTCATTTGAGCGAATCTGGTGGAGGAGTTCCGGCAACAGCAATTCCTGTTAGGAGATTAATGAATAAAATTCTAAAATAACTCCCTTTTTTTCTTATAAAAAAAATAGTCATCAACACCCCAAAAGATATGGAGACGCAATGAAGTATGAATCATAAAGAACGGTTTTATGCGACAATTGAGCGACGACCAGTTGATCGGCCAGCTTCATGGCTGGGTATGCCAGTTTCAGATGCTCTCCCGGAATTATTTAAGTATTTTAAAGTCAATAATATGGAAGAATTAAAGCAAAAGCTGGATGATGATATTTGGCCTGTAGATGTGCCGTATCATTCTCCAGTCTCCGATCATATTGCATGTGCTTTTGATTGGGTACAGGAGGGGCAAAGTAATTATGAGGAGCGAACTCTCACAATTCCAGGTTTTTTCAAGGATTATGTAAGATGTCCAGATCCTAAACGAGTCGAGGAATTTGATTGGCCAGATCCGAGAAAATACATGAATCCATCAGAATGTAAAGCGGCAGTAACCTCTGTTCCTCAAAATTATGCGATCATGGGAGTATTATGGTCTGCCCATTTCCAAGATGCCCTTGCTGCATTCGGAATGGAAAATGCCATGGTAGCAATGCTGAAAAATCCTGATATGTTTCAAGCTGTGATCGATAGGATTGCTGATTTTTATTTGGTTGCAAACGAGATCTTTCTCAAGGCAACGGAAGGATTGATTGATTGCGTTCTCATCGGTAATGATTTCGGAGGGCAAAAAGGATTAATGTTCAATCCTAAATTGATCCGTAAGTTTGTATTGCCAAGTACGAAAAAATTAATCGATCAGGCAAAAGAATACAACGTGAAATTGATTTACCACTCATGTGGATCAATCCACCCTCTCATTTCCGATCTCATCCAAATGGGGGTAGACGCTATCCATCCCATACAAGCTCTCGCTGCTAAAATGGATATACATACATTGAAACGGGACTTTGGAGGTCAAACTTCATTCTGTGGAGGAGTTGATGCTCAATTTCTTTTAGTGATGGGTCAACCTACCCAAATTACTGCAAAAGTAAAGGAATTAAAAAAAATATTTCCGACTGGGCTTATTATTTCCCCCAGTCATGAAGCCATTATGCCTGATACAAAACCCGAAAACATTGATTCATTGTTTTCAGCTCTCAAATCATAAGGCTTTTTTCTATTCATTTGGTAGTTTGATTTTTATTACATGGGCTTCCGATGTCGGTAGGTTGTTTGGCACACTAATTGTAATCTCATTGTCTTTAACGGTCCAACCTAGGGATTGTTCACTACCTATCCATGATAAATTGGCACCAGACTGAATTGGAAGGGACATAATTTCCAGTTTTTCCCCTTTAGGAGTGCCTAATAGAATCGCATATACAACATTTTCCTTTCGGGTGAAACGAACTTCCATTCCTTCGGCGGTTGTTCCTTCAGCTCTTTCCCATGGACGGGTTCCAAATATAGCTTCTCCATTTACGGATAACCAACGACCCAAACCCTTCAATCGATCTAGTTGAATTTCAGATATACTTCCATCCGCATTAGGTCCAATATTTAAAAGTAAATTCCCATTTTTACTCACCACATCAATCAGCATATGTATTAACTCCTCAGAGGTTAGATAATTCTCCTCGGGTTCAAATTGATTGATCCCAAATGATCTTCCAATTCCTCTACAAGTTTCCCATTTTTGTTCTTGAATTTCAGCCATAACCTTGTATTCTGGGGTCACATAATCAAAATGGGGGGGAAATAATTCGGTATTTGTAATATCCTTCACGTATTTCTTCGATATCTGTTTTACGATTCCTCTTATGGGGGGTATCTGAATTAATTTTTGAAAGAATGCTGAAGTTTGAATCCATCGGTCATTGACTACACCTTCTGGATTGCGATTATAAAAATAGGCGAATAATTCATTTACATTTGCTTTAGGAGGATATCCAATATCGCTCCATAGGATGGAAGGATCATACTGGTCAATCAATTCTTTCCAATGAGAGTACACATATTCTCTATATTTCTTGGTTGTAGGCCCATTACTTAAGAAAGAGATCATATCAGTGATCGGTTTGGTTTTAAAAGTCCAATCCCAGGGTGAGTTATAGTAAAAACCCATTTTCATCTCTTTTGATTTTACAGCACTCGTTAATTCCCCAACAATATCACGGGCAACCAAATAATCTGATTTTATCGGATTTGGATACTTACTAGGCCAGAGTAAAAAGCCATCACAATGTTTAGTAGTCAATACAACGTATTTGGCACCACATTGCTGAAATAATTCTGCCCACTCGTTCGGATTCCATTTTTTGATAGCAGTGTTAAATTGAGGAACAAATTCGTCATAGGAAAAATCAGGACCAAAAGTTTTGTTGTGATATTCCTGTGTGCTACTCCCTTCAATTTTCATTGTGTTGAGATACCATTCCGCATAAGGAGTCTTCTTAAATTGCTCTTCGACGCCATCATCTTTAAAAATTTCATTAATCGTGCGGTCATCTGCATGGGCATATGCAGGGACTGAATATAATCCCCAGTGGATAAAAATGCCAAGTTTTGCATCCTGAAACCACTCGGGGATCTGATGTTGTTTAATAGAGACTAGGTTAGGTTCGAATTTCGAGTCGGAAGGAAGTTCTTGATCTCCCAACGCTGGTATTCGCGCAAATAAATCTACAAGAGCTGCTAAAATCCCTGTATAGATACATTTGTACAGTACAAACATAGTTTTATTTAATTCGGTGATATCTAATACCCAGAATAAGCCAAGTATTATCGAAGGGAAGATTATCAACCAAAATAGAGTGAAAATTAATGCTCGCAACCAGTCATTCTTTGGGAGTAATTTGAACAAAAAGGATGTTTTTCTTCGCCAAGTTGGAGCTGGTACTTTCGCGTTCAAAAAGTCTTTTCGAGTATTTTGTGTTACCGTTAGGCCCACAAGAAAGGAAATTAATGGTACAGTCCATAAAAGGTCAATAAAAATGCTTAAAAAGGGAGTAACGGGTGATGTTAACCATAAAGCGATCAAACCATTAATGATAACATTAATAATACCATTAATCAGCAGATTCACGAAAAGATACGAGCGATTAAGGGGAATCTTGAGTTGTGTTCCAGTGGGTGCTTCATTCATATTCAAATTTTCTATCTTATCATTAAAAAAGACTTGTTGTTTGAAAAATCCTTAATTACCCACACTACTTTTCTGTCTGATTTCTTTTGAACATAACTTTTTTATTTTTCATCTACACACATTTGGATCATGTCTAAGGAATTTGTGATTGCTTGTGATATTGGCACATCTGAAATGAAAACAGCCCTCATTTCTACTACGGATTTGGTAGATGAGGTTCGAAGAACATATCCTGTACAATATCCCAAACCCGGCTGGTCAGAACAGGATCCCAATCTTCTCAAGGAAGCAATTTACAGCTCGGTTAAAGAGTTGGTCGAAAAAAATCGGGATAAGATTTCAAACATCCGAGGAATCACTTTTACTAGTCAAATGATGGGTTTACTACCTTTAGATCAAGAGGGGAATCCATTATGTAAATTACTTACGTGGTTGGATACCCGTTCTGCAGATTTAGTTAAATCACTTTTCTCAAAAGGTCTGATAAAAATAGAGGGATATCAAGCCAAAATTATCTTAAAATTTCTCAGTATTACCGGAGGTGCCCCAGGATTCAGTGGTAAAGATAACATTTCAAAAATCCTCTGGTTAAAAAAAAATGAGCCGGATATCTACAAAAATACTCACAAATTCGTGGATACTAAGGATTATGCAGTATTTCTTGCAACGGGTAAATATATTACTTCCGTGGATTTCGCTTTTATTCAATGGATGATGACGAAGAAAAAACCTTATCGGTGGTCGGATGAAATCTGCGGTATGTTTGATATTGATGCATCGAAATTGTGCGATATTGAGCTATCAACTGCAAATCTTGGTACAATATCACCTGAATTTGCACAAAAAACGGGATTACCAGAGTCCATTTCTGTTATTAATGGTAGCGGAGATTTATTAACCGCTGCAATTGGTTCAGGTGCAATCGAAAAAGGCAGATTACATGCGAATATTGGGACTGCAGGTTGGGTTGGTTGTCACTATTCAAAAGAAAAGAAGGATTTGGGACATTATGTAGGTGCTATAGCCTCAGGAATGCCAGATACTTATCTTATTGTATCCAAACAGGAAACACTGGGAGGAGGTTTAGATTGTGTGAAGAATTTTATGTATCCCGCTGAGTATCAAGAGAAATATTCAACCAAAGAAATATATCAAAAAATTGATGCGATGGTAAAAAAATCTCCAGCAGGAGCCAAAAACATCATATTCACACCGTGGTTGTATGGAGAACGGTCCCCAATAAACAATCCTTATCTACGAGGGCAGTTCTTCAATTTTAGCATGGATCACAGTCGCGGAGATTTATTACGAGCAGTATTTGAAGGAGTAGGATTTAATCTCAAATGGGGTTTAGATGTCGTGAAAAAACTAACCCGTAGCAAGGAGACAGAAATTCGCGTAATAGGGGGTGCATCAAATTCCGATATTTGGTGTCAAATCTTTGCAGATGTTTGGCAAAAGAAAGTATTACAAATGAAAAATCCACAATCAGCTTCTGCAATTGGAGCCGCTACCATAGGATTCGTTGGGTTAGGGATATTTTCTGATTTCAATGAGGTGGATAAACTAGTGGAAGTGAAGCAAACTTTTTCTCCCGATCCCTCGAAAAAACCCCTATATGATAAGCTATTTGCTCAGTACCAAATGTTGTATAAAAAAACACGAAAAATATTTGAAAAATTGAATTCGTGAAGGCTGAGAGTTCACAGTTTCATTATGAGTACAAATAACAGATATGGAATAAACACGCAAATGCTTCCATAGAATATAACATATGCCATTACAGTTATGTTGAGTCCTCCAAGATAGAGTAATAAGCTTACTAGGCTTGCTAACCATAAGAACAGAAAGTAAAATGCAAATACCATATAGATACGTCCCTTCTTTCGTTCTTTTTTTATAAGTTTCTGAAATTGGTGGGATCTCAACGTTGTAAATAGTAATGGGAGTGTCCACAAATATATACAATAGAACGAAAAAATTAAAGAAAATGTGGATAAGTTATTCCGAAATATGGAAGCGAGAATGATCAGAGAAATGATCGTAATTCCACCTGTAGCTACAGAGATGTACATTCGTTTACGATATTTATGATCTTGTTTTGGATCCTCTTCATCTTTATAGGTAAACATGCTTTCCTCGTCGGGTTTCGAGTGATTTTTCTTTCCCATAAGCTACAATGACATATGGAACGTTATATAAATTTGCTTGTTGTTTTTTCGGTTTTGATGATTTCTTATCGTTTAGTTTATGTTTTTCTGTTAATGATAGTGTTTACATAAAAGCATTTTTAAGTAAGTAAATGATGTATTTACTTTATATTACATTCCTATTTTTTAATTCTGAATTTGTCGGAATTTAAATAGGGGATGGGTGTATTTTCCCACATTTTATTAATGTTAAATGCATCATTACGGATTACACTATGTTTTATATAGGGGGGTAGCATGTATGTGATGTAAATACATTACCTTTTTATGGACAATTTTCACTACCTACAATGAAATTCGCAAATTCCGAAAAAAAACTGAATGAAGGATATTGTATAATGGTTCAATCTACATCACAAACTGTATCTGTAAAGGAAAAAGTTCGGGAAATCCCACCACTTCAAATCGCACTGGACTTAATGAATATAGATCGCGCAATTGAAATTGCTAAAGAAGCTGTAGCAGGAGGAACAACATGGATTGAAGCTGGTACACCTCTAATAAAGTCTGAAGGAATGAATGGTGTACGAAAACTTCGGAAGGCATTCCCAAATTTGACAATTGTGGCAGACATGAAAACTGTGGACGCGGGAAGTGTCGAGATCGAAATGGCTGCAAGAGCTGGAGCTGATGTTGTCTTTATGCTAGGCGTTTCTGATGACTCTAGTGTTCGTGAAGCTGTTCTCGCAGGAAAAAAATATGGAGTCAAAGTAGGAGCAGATCTGATCGACGTTATAGACCCAATTAACCGTGCTGTCGAGCTAGAACGTATGGGTATTGATATTATCTGTAGTCATGTTGGATTGGATCAACAAGTTCTTGGAATTAATCCCATCGACGTAGTTGCTAAAGTTACTGAAGCCTGCAGTCCTAATATTACAATTGCGGCTGCTGGTGGTCTTAATTCAGAAACCGCAGTGAAAGCGTATGAAGCTGGTGCCCGATTAATCATTGTTGGAGGGGCATTATATAAATCCCCAAGCCCTGAGAAAACTGCACGAGATATAATTACAGGTTTAAAAACGGGAAAACCAGTATTGACTAAAGATTTTGTCAAATACGACGAGGAACACCTCCATGAAGCCTTCATGAAAGTATCGACCGCAAATATATCGGATGCAATGCATAAAAAAGGTGAAATGCGTGGTTTGAAACCTGTGATACGTAAACCATTCAAATTTGCAGGTCAAGCTGTCACGGTTCGAACTTATTCAGGAGATTGGTCAAAACCAGTTGAGTCGATTGACCATGCTAAACCAGGCAATGTAATTGTTATTGATTCGTGTGAGTCAGAAATTGCATGCTGGGGTGAATTAGCCACAAATAGCTGTATTTCACAAGGAGTTGTAGGGGTGATAATTGATGGAGCAGCTAGAGATATTGATGATATCCGAAAACTAGAATTCCCTGTATTTGCAAGACATTTCACACCAACTGCTGGAGAGAACCGAGGTTTAGGAGAAATTAACGTTGCAATAGAGTGTGCTACTCAACATGTTGAACCCGGGGATTGGATAATCGGGGATGAAAGTGGAATTGTTGTAGTCCCAAGGAAGATTGCCATGGAAATGGCTAATCGAGCAATTGATGTGAAAGAAAAAGAAGACCGAATTCGTGAAGAAATTCGAAGAGGTAGCACTTTATCAAAAGTTCTTAAATTAAAGAAATGGGATAAAGTAGTCGGATAAAATCAATCCAATTTTTTTATACATTTTCTTTTTTCTGTAATAATTCGCTACACGTTGGACATGTATATTTTTTATGAGTTTTTACGCTATACCATTTTAAACATTTCGAACAATAAAGAGCAAAATGCATAATTCCATGACATTGAGGGCAATTTTTCTCATCAATTGTCTCAGATGTTAAGAAATAACCACAAGATCCACATCTTCGAACATAGAGGTTCTTTTTTTGTTTCTCCTGATATTCCTCTAAAAATTTTTTTTCATAATCCTCAATACTGAGATCGTCTTCCTCGGTGTCATTAACCATATCGTCCACTTACCTAGAAGAAGTCATCTAGACTTTTTTGCTTTTTCCCACCGTCTTCTGTGCATGTGGGATCATTTAACGCATATAAAGGTTTTTGAAGACAATCGGTTCCATTCTTATG